>NZ_JBDSLS010000310.1:0-32362 GCF_039916245.1 Gelidibacter sp. | reverse complement strand
GTAAAAGGCATTATAGAAGAAGAGCAAACCGTCCATACCTCTGGAAATATGACCATCTATAATTTTATGACCAGTGAACTGTTGGAAAAATCCATAAATTCAAGTGAACTGATCGTGGCGCGATCGGGATATACCACCATCATGGATTTGGCGAAATTAGGCAAAAAAGCGTTTTTCATTCCGACGCCGGGACAATTCGAGCAGGAATATTTAGCCCAAGAAATGGCGGAAAACAATTTAGCACCGAGTTGTGATCAAGATGCTTTCAGATTAGAAAAACTAACCAATATTTCGAAATTTAAAGGCTTGGAAACGATAGCCTACGAAACTGATTTCAAGCAATTATTTAAGCTTTTCGAGCGTGAATGAAAACTCACTGCCGACGCTCAATTCACTTTCTACATAAATTTTTTCATCGTGCGCTTCAATAATGTGCTTTACAATCGACAATCCCAATCCAGAGCCACCTTCTTTTCGCGAACCGCTTTTATCAATTCTATAAAAACGTTCAAAAAGTCGTGGAATATTAGCTTTTGCAATCCCCTCACCATTATCTGTAACCCGCACAATAACCTTATTTTTTATCAGATTTTCGATACTGATTTCGGTGGTACCTTTAATTCTTCCGTACTTAATAGAATTGACCACCAGATTAGTCAACACCTGACGGATGCGTTCCTTATCGGCCGAAACCATAATCGGGTTGGGATAATTCATGTCGAAGGTCAGTGTGATTTTTTTCTTTGCTGATTTCATTTCGAGCAAATCAAAGACGCCTTCCACCAATTCTACAATATCAAAAGGCTCAATGCTAAGACTTAAATCGCCCACTTCGAGCTTTGTAATCATATCAAGGTCTTGGACAATATAAATTAAACGCTCCACACCTTTGTTGGCGCGTTCAAGATATTTACTCCTGATTTTCTCATCGTCCATAGCACCATCCAGCAAGGTTAAGACATAGCCTTGCACGGTGAATAATGGTGTTTTCAATTCGTGTGAAATATTGCCCAAAAATTCCTTGCGATACTCCTCCCGGACCTTCAGCGTTTCAATTTCGAGTTTCTTATCCCTAGCAAATTTGTCAATTTCCTGAGTCAGCGTAGCCATATCCGTAGTTATGGGATGTTTTCGTAAAGATGCAGATTCCAAAAGTGTCAAATCGTCATAGATTTTTTTGACACGACTATAGATAAATCGTTCTACACGATATTGGATAATAAAAAATGAAATGGCGTAGGTAATCAGAAAAAAACCTAGTAGCGCCCAAAAATTAAAAGTATTGGT
Source organism: Gelidibacter sp. (assembly GCF_039916245.1). GTDB lineage: Bacteria > Bacteroidota > Bacteroidia > Flavobacteriales > Flavobacteriaceae > Gelidibacter. The sequence goes on along the minus strand of NZ_JBDSLS010000310.1, from coordinate 31,075 downwards.
AAGAACTAAAAAAATAGCAAAGCATACCGTTAAAAGCGATGTAATGTATAAGGTAGTTTTTCGGGCAAACTTATAGGACTTTTTCGTTCTTTCCTTCATTAGTCAACAAATTTATAGCCTACTCCTTTGACAGTTTTGAAGCAATCGTCGCCGATTTTTTCACGTAATTTCCGGATATGAACATCAATCGTACGTCCTCCGACAACAACTTCATTGCCCCATACTTTATCTAAAATTTCTTCGCGTTTAAATACTTTATTAGGCTTGGTTGCTAACAAAGCTAATAATTCAAACTCTTTTTTTGGCAAAACAATTTCGACACCATGGTGCGAAATCTTGTATTCTTCTCTATTAATGACTAATTCGCCAATCTCAAAAATGCCTTCTGAAGACTCGTCCTCTTTTAAACGTCTCAGCAACGCTTTAACCTTACTGGTCAACACCTTTGGCTTTATCGGTTTTGTAATATAGTCATCAGCTCCAGCATCAAAACCTGCCATTTGTGAATAATCCTCTCCACGTGCAGTTAAGAACGTAATAATCGTATTGCTAAGCTCAGGAATTTTTCGAATTTGCTCACAGGCCTCAATGCCATCCATTTCAGGCATCATGACATCCAATATAATTAAATGTGGGCGTTCTTTCTTGGCTTTCTTTATGGCTTTCAAACCATTTTCGGCGGTAATGACTTGATAGCCTTCTGCAGAAAGATTATACCCAATAATCTCTAATATGTCCGGTTCATCATCAACTAACAGAATTTTTATATTATTATTCTTCATGGGTATCGTTCAAAAATTTTATAGGGTAAAGATAATACTATTAGCATCCAATTGGTAATAGCAAGGGATTGATAACATTAACATAACGTGCAGAAAACAATCATTTAACCTTTTGTCGGAAAATATAATTGTTTAACCAATTTTTGGAACGACATTTGCAATAATTCACTATATTTAATAAAAGATTTCATTTGATGAAAAACTACTTTTACATTCTTTTTTTAATAATTGGCCTTGGTTTTGGCGCAACGAGTTATGCGCAAACAGATCCTTCGAAAACTTCGGCATCACCTCAGGATGGAATCAATGATTTATCAATATATCCAAATCCTGTGAGCAATGGTAAAATTTACATTACAACCTTACAAAACTTAACCAAAGACATTCAGATTTATGATGTTTTAGGTAAAAATGTGCTTTCCACGTCTCTGTTTGGAAAAGAATTGAACATTTCCAAATTGACTCCTGGCATCTATATCTTGAAGATTAAGGAAGGTAATAGTTCATCTACCAGAAAATTGGTGGTAAGATAATTCGGATCTTACAACACAACCCGAAAGCTTTCAACTTATTCATTTACAATTACATAAACTCTTTCAATATACCTATATTTGTGTGAAAACGAAATTCACAAATTATGGGAAAAATATATCTTCTATTTAGTTTGATTTCTTTTTTGAAGGTAAACTCCTTTTCCCTAGGAAAGGAAAATTTCATAAACAATACGGCAACAGGAACTTATGGCGATGGTTATTTTGTAGGAAATAATACTATTACTTGGAGCTTTGTACACGCTAGAGATGCGGGCTCTTTTCCCATTAATGAAAAGGGAATCATTCTCAGAAGAGGCTTAGAACCTAGCCGTCTTTCAGCAACATTTTCAGGTGGTATTAGCAACTTTTCTGTTAATACCAGAAAAGCTTTTAGAGGAAATACGAAACGCAAACTCGAATTGGTCATTAATGGCCAAATTATTGCTTCGCATGAACCTAATTTTAAAGAGGGCGAAGACACAACAGTCATTCCATTTGTTGTGAATGACATCAACCTACCTGGAGAAATCACGCTCATGCTCAGACTTTATGGCGCCACAGGAAATCAACAAATCACTCTTGATGATCTGGAATGGGAAGGTTTTACTGAAAGCTTATCCATAACAGCACCAGTTCAAAATGAACATACCATCAAACTATTTCCAAACCCAACATCCACAGGATTTGTAAAAATATCATCGGCCAATCCAAGCATCATGATCGTTGAAATTTTTGATGTTTTAGGTAAATCAGTGAACAAACTGACAAGCTTACAAAATGATGTTTTAGACGTTTCTACTTTAAAAAACGGCATTTATATCCTGAAAATCATTCAAGAAGAAGCGACGATAACTAAGAAATTAATTATTGAATAAATCCTCTTTTGAAAATAAAGGAAAAGCGTTATCTTATTTGGGTAACGCTTTTTATATTTTATATATTTTTGCGCTATGATTACGATGGATACTATTTTCAATATTCAAACTCCAACTGAGTTTGAAGCAGCAAGCTTAGAGGTTTTCAAATTTCAGTTTGAGAACAATCGTGTGTATCGTTCATTTTGCGATTTGCTATACATTCATCCAAGTGACGTGAAATGCATTCAGGAAATCCCGTTTCTTCCCATTCAGTTTTTTAAATCTCATGAGATTGTCAGCAACAAACATCCGGTGGAGCAGGTTTTCACAAGTTCAGGAACTACGGGCGATTTGACCAGCAAACATCTGGTAACCGATATCAAAGTTTACGAAGAGAGTTTTAGGCGTGCTTTTACCCACTTCTACGGCACTGTTGAAGATCATGTTGTTTTAGCACTATTGCCTTCCTATCTGGAACGCGAAGGCTCTTCATTGATCTATATGGTCGACGATTTGATTAAACAATCCCATCAGCCTGAAAGCGGGTTTTACCTCCACAATCTTTCAGAGTTAAAAGATATCTTGATTAAATTGGATGCTGAGGGCAAAAAAGTATTGCTTATTGGCGTATCCTTTGCGCTTTTGGATTTGGTTGAATCGTATCAGTTTCAACTTAAAAACACCATCATTATGGAAACTGGCGGCATGAAAGGCAAACGCAAGGAATTGGTAAGAGACGAACTTCATGACCTCCTAAAACAAGGTTTTGGTGTAAAAACCATTCATAGCGAATATGGCATGACCGAATTATTAAGTCAAGCCTATTCCAAAGGCCTTGGCATCTTTGAATGTCCTAAATGGATGCAAATACTTACCAGAGATACGGAAGACGCCTTGACTATCCTTCCTAATAATAAAACAGGCGGCATCAATGTGATCGATTTGGCAAACTTCAATTCCTGTGCTTTTATCGCTACTCAAGACCTTGGAAAGGTACTGCCAGACAACCGTTTTGAGATCATTGGTCGCTTTGACAATTCTGACATTAGAGGCTGCAATTTAATGGTATTATAAATCTTTGTTAAAGTCCAAAATCACTGTAATCAATCTGAATTAAATACGACTATCCTTATGTTATAAAAAACTGACATTTTGGGAAACCGAAAAAAAAGTATTCTATAATTGAAAATTGAGTTTTTAAGTTGATTGGTTGTTTTTTTAGCGCCTGAGTGAAGTTTACTTCCTCAGGCGTTTTTCATTATTAGATATGCCATAGACCCAAAAAATCCCGCTGGGTAGCGGGATTTTTAAATAAATTTTAGCTTTGTAAATTCATCCAAAGAATGAAAGAAATTCAAACTAAGAATTTACTTTAATAATGTAAGTGTTTTTCTTTCCTTTATTAAGAATGATATATTTATCATTGATTAAATCAGAAGCAGATAACACATAATCTTCGGCAACTTTTTCTTTGTTCACTGAAATTGAATTCTCTTTTAACGCGCGACGTGCTTCGCCATTAGAACTTAAGAAATTGGTTTTTGCTGCAAGTGCTGCAATCATATCAACACCTTCATCAAATTCTGCTTTAGAGATTTCTTCTAAAGGCACACCTTCAAAAACATCCAAAAACGTGGTTTCATCCAAGGTTCTGATATCGTGCTTAAAGCTGTCGCTAAATAAAATATTTGAAGCTCTTTCGGCATTTTCAAAATCTTCTTGAGAATGCACAAACGTAGTCACTTCTTGTGCCAATCGTTTTTGTAATATTCTTAAGTGTGGCGCTTCTTGATGTGCAATAATTAACTGCTCGATAATTTCTCTACTCAAAAATGTAAATATTTTGATGTATCTGCTCGCATCTTCATCACTCGTATTCAACCAAAATTGGTAGAATTTATATACGGATGTTTTATCGGCGTCCAACCAAATATTTCCACCTTCACTTTTCCCGAATTTAGAACCGTCTGCTTTAGTAATCAACGGACAGGTCATCGCGAAGGCTTTTGCTTCTTCACCAACATTCATACGTCTTACCAACTCCGTTCCTGTGGTAATATTTCCCCATTGATCACTTCCGCCCATTTGCAAAAGAACATTATGATGTTTGTGCAAATGGTAAAAATCATAGCCTTGAATCAATTGGTAGGTAAATTCAGTAAATGACATACCAACGTTGCCTTCTTCACCAGAAAAACGTTTTTTAACGGAATCCTTGGACATCATATAATTGACCGTGATACGCTTACCAACATCTCTCGCGAAATCGATGAACGTAAAATCCTTCATCCAATCATAGTTATTCACTAAAACTGGTGCGTTTTTAGCTTTAGAATCAAAATCCAAAAACCGAGATAACACGGATTTTATTCCGGCGACATTCTTCGCTAAAGACTCTTCATTGAGCAAATTGCGCTCATCACTTTTACCTGAAGGGTCACCAATCATTCCTGTGGCGCCACCAACCAAAGCCATCGGTTTGTGTCCGACTTTCTCAAGATGCACCAGTAAAATAATAGGCACTAAACTCCCAATATGCAACGAATCTGAGGTAGGATCAAAGCCTATATACGCCGTAGTCATTTCTTTACTAAGTTGCTCTTCAGTTCCGGGCATGATATCGTGGACCATCCCTCTCCAACGTAAATCTTCTACAAATGCGTTTTTCATGAGTTTTGAAATTAATTTTATAAATTTTGTGCAAAGATAAACATCAATGGAGAATTAGGTCTTAATATCTAATAATTCTTTATTTTAGGCCTATGATATTAGTCACAGGAGGTACAGGTTTAGTGGGTTCACATTTACTCTATAAGTTATTGCAAACCAACGATAAGGTCAGAGCAATTTACAGAAGAGAACACAAGTTAGAGTTGGTTAAGAAAGTCTTTTCGTACTACACTGACGACTCAGAATCGCTTTACGAAAAAATCGAGTGGGTAAATGCTGACATTACTGACGTTCCCTCATTGGTAGAGGCTTTTAAAAATGTGGACTATGTGTACCATTGCGCGGCCTTTGTGAGTTTCGAACCTGACAAATACCACCAATTACGCAAAATCAATATTGAAGGCACTGCAAATGTGGTCAATTTATGCGTCGCACATAAGGTAAAAAAACTGTGTTATATCAGCTCAATTGCAGCCATTGGCCATCATCAAAATCCGGAGCAACCCATTACGGAAGAGACTTATTGGAATAAAGAAGATGACAACAGCGTATATGCCATTACCAAATACGGTGCAGAAATTGAAGTTTGGAGAGGCACCCAAGAAGACGTTGACGCTGTTATTTTAAATCCGGGAATTATCATCGGCCCAGGATTTTGGAACAGTGGCGGCAGCAGTAGCCTCATCAAGAAAATACACAAGGGCATGCCCTATTACACCCATGGCGTTACAGGCTATGTAGATGTCAATGACGTTGTTGACACCATGATTTTATTGGTACAAAGCCCGATAAAAAACGACCGTTTTATTGTTGTTTCAGAAAATTTATCCTTTAAGGAATTTCAGGAGCGAACCACCACTGCATTAAATGTAAAACCAGCCACAAAAGAAGCGACACCATTTATTTTAGCAATAGGCTGGCGATTGGATTGGTTAAATCATTTCCTGACAGGGAAACGCAGACGACTCTCCAAACATGTCACTAAAAGCGCTAGAAGCATTACAAAATATGATGCTTCAAAATTGGAAAATGCTTTGGGTTTTAAATTCAAGCCTATGCAGATTTCAATTAAAGAAACCTGCCAATTATTTCTGGAAGATCAAAAGAAAACAACTTAGTTAAAAGCCTCCTTTTTAATGAGCTCGACAGGTTCCTTCAACTCCCTTTTAATTTTTTTCAAGGAATCTTCTACCTTTTCATCTTCTTCGGTTAGCTTTTCGTAAAGCTCCTTATCTTTTTCAAGATGTGCTTTCATTTTCTCTATAATATTAGTATAGACCTCCGTATCATAGGCATAATAGGTATTGCTTTTCGCAAATTGCAAACTGTCAATACCATATTTATCGTAGACATAGTCTGAAGGCATAATCCCGTTGAGTTCCAACAATTTTCTGTTAACTCCTTTTGCTGCATTAAGGATATATAAATCATACATAATGTCTGACATTTTATCCTTGGCAATCAAGTCTTTTGGTTTTTTAGGTCGATCACCGCTATTACAGCCTACCAAAGAAATCAGAATAAGGATGTAGAAAAAGTGTCTCATCGGTTAAAAGTTAATCGTTTCCCAGCTTTAACGTTCAAAAACCTGAAATTCTTATATACTAGGGAACCATTCACAAAAGTATGCGTTATGCGCGATTTGAATAAAACGTTCTCAAAAGGAGACCATCCACATTTGTATAGAATATTATACCTATTTACAGTCCATGGACTATTGATATCTACAATGACCAAATCAGCAAAATAACCTGGACGGATATAACCGCGCTTCTCAATCTGAAATAATATGGCCGGATTATGACACATTTTTTCGACAATTTTCTCCAAGCTTATTTTACCCTTATGATAGGCTTCAATCATAGCAACAAGAGCGTGCTGCACAAGCGGTCCGCCAGATGGTGCATCGGTATAAACATTTTGTTTTTCTTCTAAGGTATGTGGTGCATGATCCGTAGCAATCACATCAATACGGTCATCCAAAAGCGCTTTCCAAAGTTCATCGCGATCCTTTGCTGATTTTACTGATGGATTCCATTTGATCAAGGTTCCCTTTTTCTCATAATCTTCATCACTAAACCACAGATGATGGATACACACTTCGGCCGTAATTTTTTTATCCTTCAACGGAACTTTGTTGCTGAACAGTTTTGTTTCCTTTGCCGTAGATACATGAAAAACATGTAATCGAGCCCCGGTTTTTTTAGCTAATTCTATCGCTTTAGATGAGGATATATAACAAGCTTCAGCACTTCTGATGATAGGATGATAGGCCATTGGAATATCGTTTCCAAATTTTTGGATGTGCTCTTCAAGATTCTTTTTGATGGTGGCTTCATCTTCACAATGAACTGAAATCAACAAATCGGTACTTTTGAAAATCTTTTCTAAAACCTCGGTATTGTCCACCAACATATCGCCCGTTGAAGATCCTAAAAACAATTTCAAACCCGCTACGTTTTTGGAATCCACCTTTAATATCTCTTCCAAATTGGTGTTCGTACCACCAAACATGAAGGAATAATTGGCGTAAGAGCTTTTTGCTGCAATTTCAAATTTTTCTTCCAACTTCTCAATGGTCGTCGTTTGAGGAACCGTATTGGGCATTTCAATAAATGAAGTAATCCCACCAGCTACCGCAGCCTTAGATTCGGACTCAATGGTTGCTTTATGCGTCAAACCTGGCTCCCTAAAATGCACTTGATCATCGATAACTCCGGGGAAAACATAATTCCCTTCAATATCAATGACCAAAACATCTGACGATTTTGCACTGATCGAATCGGAAATTTCTTTAATGAATTCGCCCTCTATTAAAATATCTCCTTCAAAAATTTGTCCTTCATTAACGATTTTGGCATTTTTAATAAGTACCGTTTTTGCTTTCATGTGATTATTTCTATTGTTTTTTAACGGACACCTGCTGTTCGCAATTATTTATTCCCTTGGGTGTTAAAATCTTTAGCAAGCTCGTTTCATGTGATTATTTCTATTGTTTTTTAACGGACACCTGCTGTTCGCAATTAATTATTTCCTTGGGTGACGATTTTTTTAACATGCTCGTTTCATGTGATTGTTTCTATTGTTTTTTAATGGACACATGCTATTCGCAATTAACCATCCCCCTGGGTGTTAAATCCTTAGTATGCTCATTTCATATTATTTGCCAAATAGGCTTTTTAATTTCATATACATGACTCCAAAAATAGCTTCAGAAATGATACCGCTACTCATTTTCGACTTTCCTTTTGCTCGATCTGTAAAAATCACAGGAACTTCAACAATTTTGAAACCCTTTAAATGGGCTTTAAATTTCATTTCTATTTGAAACGCATAGCCCACAAATTTGATGGCATCCAAATTAATGGTTTCTAATACTTTCCTTCTATAACAAACAAATCCGGCTGTGGTATCCTGAATCTTCATGCGTGTCACAAGCCGCACATATTTTGAGGCAAAATAAGATAATAATATCCTATTCATTGGCCAATTCACCACATTAACACCCGTTATATATCGGGAGCCGATGGCAACGTCAGCACCTTCTTTAGCACAAGCGTGATAAAGTTTTACTAAATCATCAGGATTGTGTGAGAAATCGGCGTCCATTTCAAAAATATACTCATATTCTTTTTCCAAACACCATTTAAAACCCTCAATGTATGCCGTACCCAATCCTGTTTTGGTCTCTCGTTGGAGTAAATACAATCGATTTGGAAACTCCTTCTGTAAAAACTTTACTGTTTCAGCTGTTAAATCGGGCGAATTATCATCAACTACAAGGATATCGATAGCTTCATCTTGCGCAAAGACCGCAAAGATAATGGCTCCAATATTTTCAATTTCATTATAAGTTGGAATGATGACAATGGCGTCTTTCATCGATAAAAATTTTAGCAAAAGTAAGTTTTTTTAAAAGATTAATTTTATTGAAATGGACAGATAAAATTTTCTTTATAATTTAGCGGCATGATAAGAGAGATTATATCTTATGAATGGTTTACCATTTTTATGGTTTTGGGATTGGTTTTCATCACTACGGCCAAGGTACTATTCACCAATCGCTTTCTTGATTTCATAGGTGTTATCGGCAATTCCAAGTATTTAAAATTGTACACGAAAGATCAAAAGTTTATTGACTTTTTTGACGCTCTTCTGTTTTTCAACTTGGTCATTTCTATTTCCATTTTTACTTATTTCTCCTATCTCACACTTGAGCCATCTCAATCTTTCGAATTGGATGTTTTTTTGAAAGTTCTCCTCGGCATAACGAGCTTAGCCATCATTAAGATTTTAACCGAACGACTGGTGGGGAGTTTATTTGAAATTGATCCTTTAATTGATTCTTACCTCTTTCAAAAAACAAGTTATAAAAATTTCAGCGGCCTTGTACTTTTACTCATTAATGCGCTGTTGTTGTATACAATAAACCCTTCAAAGGAAATTCTTTTAGTAGCAATTTCGATAATGGTCCTGATTAACCTTATCGGATTCATGACTTCGTTCAAAAATCATCAAAAGGTAGTGATCAACAACATATTCTATTTTATTTTGTATCTTTGCGCACTTGAAATTGGGCCTTATCTGATTTTGTATAAAATAATTGTAGAATATAAAGCTTAAAACCATCCAAAGCCTATGAAAGTGAAAACAATTTTAGTGTCTCAACCGGAGCCTAAAATCGAAAATTCGCCTTACTTTGATCTCCAAGAAAAACAAAAAGTAAAGATTGACTTCCGCCCATTCATCCATGTTGAAGGCCTTGCAGCCAAAGATGTGAGACAGCAAAAAGTGGATTTAGCTAATTATTCTGCTATTATTCTGACCAGCAGAAACTCTGTAGATCATTTTTTTAGAGTCGCAGATGAAATGCGCTTTAAAGTGCCAGATACTTTAAAATATTTTTGTCAGAGTGAAGCGGTAGCTTTCTACCTGCAAAAATATGTGGTATATAGAAAACGTAAAATCTATGTAGGCAAGCGTAACTTCGAAGATTTGTCGCCGATGATCAAGAAATACAAAGATGAAAATTTCTTGTTGCCCACGACCGATAAACTAAACGACGACGTTCCAGAACTTCTTAACAGCTTAAACATCAAGTGGAAAGAAGCTATCTTTTACAAAACGGTTATTAGTGATTTATCTGATCTTGCTGATGTGTATTATGACATTTTAGTATTCTTCAGTCCATCAGGAATCGAATCCTTATTCCATAATTTCCCGGAGTTTAAGCAAAACAAAACACGTATTGCCGTTTTTGGTTCCACGACTGCAAAAGCTGTGGAAGATCATGGTTTGAGAGTTGATATTTTAGCGCCAACTCCTGAAACACCATCAATGACCATGGCATTGGAAAAATATATTGAAAAAGTAAATAAGGGAAAATAAAATTTCCACCAACATAAAAAAAGGCGATTCAAAATTTTGAATCGCCTTTTTCTTTATCTATTACTTGGTCTAAAACGCATAACGTTGCGGACCGCCTCTTCTGATTTCCTCATTTGCAAACTCCTCATATTTCTTGAAGTTTTCTCTGAAGGCATTACTCAATTTAAAGGCTGTTGTATAGTAGGCTTCATCATTATTCCAAGTCGTTCTTGGACTTAATACTTCAGTTGGCACTCCAGGACAAGATCTTGGTTGCGCAGTACCAAAAACAGAATGGATGTGGTAATCTTCGTAAGTATAGTCTCCTAAATCGCCATTCAATACTGCATTGATCATGGCTCTGGTATATTTCAATTTCACTCGGGTACCGATGCCATAAGGGCCGCCTGTCCAACCTGTATTAACCAACCATACTTTAACCCCAGTTTCAGTTATTTTCTGACTTAACATTTCAGCATATTTTGCGGGATGTAAAGGCATAAAAGGAGCGCCAAAACAGGCTGAGAAATTCGGGACAGGCTCAACAACGCCAGCTTCAGTTCCTGCCACTTTTGCGGTGTAACCAGAAATAAAATGGTAAGCTGCTTGACTCGGGGTCAATTTTGAAATTGGAGGTAAAACACCAAAGGCATCAGCCGTTAAAAAGAAAATGTTTTTTGGATTCTTACCAATAGAAGGCACTGCAATATTATCAATATGATCAATTGGATAACTTACACGTGTATTTGGTGTAATGGAGACATCATCAAAATCAACAACGCCATTGGCATCTAAAATGACATTTTCCAAAATGGCGCCTTTCTTAATGGCTTTGAAAATATCAGGTTCATTTTCTTCACAAAGATTGATCACTTTAGCATAACAACCGCCTTCAAAATTGAATACGGTGTTTTCCTTAGTCCAACCATGTTCATCATCTCCAATCAATCGTCGGTTAGGATCTGCGGACAAAGTTGTTTTTCCAGTTCCAGACAATCCGAAGAAAATTGCGGTATCATTGTCTTTACCAATATTGGCACTACAGTGCATTGGCAAGGTGTCTTTAAAAACGGGTAGAATAAAGTTCAAAGCAGAAAATATTCCTTTCTTAATTTCCCCAGTATATCCAGTCCCTCCTATCAATGCGATTTTTCGAGTAAAATCTAAAATAGCAAAGTTATGTTGGCGTGTGGCATCCACAGCAGGATCGGCCATAAAACCAGGGGCATTAACAATGGTCCATTCCGGAGAGAAGTTTTCCAATTCTTTTTCTGTCGGACGTAAAAACATGTTGTCGGCAAACTGATTGCTCCATGGATATTCGGTAATGACGCGAATGTTTAACTTGTATTTTTCATCAGCACAAGCATAACTATCTCTTACAAAAACTTCTTTACCTGAAAGGTAATCGACTACTTTATCGTATAGTTTCTGAAAATCATTGGGATCAAATGGAATGTTAACATCTCCCCACCATACGCGATCTTTAGTAACCTCATCCTTGACAATAAATCGGTCCTTTGGTGAGCGTCCTGTAAACTCCCCAGTATTAACTGCTAGGGCACCAGAAGATGATTCTACCCCTTGCCTATTGGCAATAGTGATTTCATGCAGTTTTTCTGGAGATAATTGATAGTGTACTACGGCATTTTTTATACCGTACTGGTCTAACGAAATCGATTTCGTAATTTGGGCGTTATTGGCCATAATATTAGTGTGTTGTTTGTTCTGCAAAATTAAACATTATTTTTACTTAGGTCTCCTTTTTCAAGAATTATCCCGCGAGACCTTTAAAAAGTTTATCATCATTAAAGTCCAAGCGACAATGAGTAGTAATCCACCTATTGGCGTTATAAAACCTATACTTTTAAAGTTAATTCCTGTGAACTCCATGGTCGCCAGACCATAAATAGAACCCGAAAAGAAAACCATACCTATCAACACCAGCACATAGATGGTTTTCTTTGCTTTTTGGCCTAAAAACGTCGTTCCTCCAACAAACAATAACATCAACGCATGATACATTTGATAGCGCACACCTGTTTCAAAAGTTTGTTGTGCTTCTACAGAGATCAATTGTTTTAATCCATGTGCTCCAAAAGCACCTAGTGCAATTGCAACAATCCCTAAAACCGCTGCTGTAATCAAAATTGTTCGATTCATATATTTATATTTTTGGTTTCAATAACCGAGAGTATTTAGTAAATTCGTGTTTACAAAAAGCAAAATTACTCAACAATTCTCATTATGCGAAAAATTTTAGTCATAGGTTCAGGAAAATCATCGTCTTACCTAATTAAGTACTTATTGGATAAATCATCCGAAGAGGATTTACATGTTATTGTTGGGGATATTGATATAAAAAATGCACAAAAACTAATTAACAACCATGAGAATGGACAAGCGATTACTTTAGATATTTTCAATAAAACATCGCGAAAGAATGCTATTGAAAATGCCGACATTGTCATCTCCATGCTTCCTGCAAGATACCATATTGAAGTCGCCAAGGATTGCGTGGCCTTTGGCAGACATTTAGTAACCGCTTCCTACGTGAGTAAAGAGATGGAAGACCTCAACACTGTTGTAAAGAATAAAGGTCTAATTTTTATGAATGAAATTGGCGTTGATCCAGGAATTGATCATATGAGCGCCATGAAAGTTATTGACAAAATTACAGCAAAAGGCGGTAAAATGGTATTGTTTGAATCGTTTGCTGGCGGATTGGTAGCTCCAGAAAGCGACAACAACCTATGGAACTATAAATTTACCTGGAACCCACGAAATGTCGTGATTGCTGGCCAAGGTAGTGCTGCTAAATTCTTACAGGAAGACGATTATAAATACATCCCTTACCATCGTTTATTTAGAAGAACTGAATTTTTAGAAATAGAAGGTTACGGACGCTTTGAGGCTTATGCCAATAGAGATTCTCTAAAATATCAAAGCGTTTATGGACTGGACAAAATTAAAACCTTGTATAGAGGCACCATGCGCCGGGTTGGTTTTAGTAGAGCATGGAACGTATTTGTACAACTAGGAATGACCGATGACAGCTATACCATCGATGACAGTGAGAACATGAGCTATCGCGATTTTGTTAATGCTTTTTTACCTTACAGCCATACCGATTCTGTAGAACTTAAATTTAGATTATCGCTGAAAATTGATCAGGACGATATTGTTTGGGAGAAGTTTGAAGAATTGGACATTTTCAACAGTACCAAGATGGTAGGACTTAAAAAAGCAACCCCTGCCGAAATTCTTCAAAAAATATTGATGGACAGCTGGACGCTTGCAGATGATGACAAAGACATGCTGGTCATGTATCACAAGTTTGGCTACGAACTGAATGGTAAAAAGCATCAGATTGATTCCACCATGGTCACTATTGGCGAGGATCAAACCTATACGGCAATGGCAAAAACAGTGGGTTTACCTGTAGCCATGGCTGCTCTTGCAATTTTAAATGAAAAAATAACCACTCCAGGGGTTCAAATACCGATCACTAAAGAAGTTTACGATCCTATTTTAAAAGAATTAGAGGACTTTGACATCAAGTTCACTGAAAAAGAAATGCCTTATTTGGGGTATAATCCTTTGAATGTGTAAAGTAGCTGGAAGTTCGAAGCAAGAAGCTTGGAGTTGAATTTAGCTATGATAATTAATGACATCATTTTAACATAAAGGGATACTTCGCACTTCATGCTTCGTGCTCCTAACTCCGAACTTAAAAAGATTCCCGCCTTCGCGGGAGGTAAACATGAAAATAGTCAATCAAAATATTCAAATTGACGGTATCGACAAAAAGATACTGCGTGCTTTGATGGCCGATGCCAGAACACCTATATTGGAAATCGCCAGAAAGGTAGGCATTTCTGGCGCTGCGATACACCAACGCTTGAGAAAGTTGGAGAAATCTGGTTTGATATCAGGATCCAAGTTTGTCATCAATCCGAAGGTACTGGGCTATACGACCATGGCTTTTGTGGGAATTTATTTGGATAAGGCGATGAGCAATCCAGAAGCCGTAAAGCAACTCCAAAAAATACCTGAAGTATTGGAATGCCATTATACTACGGGAAATTGGAGTATTCTGATCAAAATCCTTTGTAAGGATAATGAACATTTGATGCATTTACTTAATAAGGAAATACAATCGATCGCCGGCGTGTCGCGAACCGAAACCTTTATTTCATTGAATCAGCAGATTGACAGGCAGATTGAGGTGTAAATTAGTTGGCAGTGTTCAGACTTCAGTTGGCAGTCTTCAGTTGGTAGTCTTTCGTTGGCAAAGTAAGTATCTATTTAAAACAAAAACTCCTGAAAATTTCAGGAGTTTTTTGTTTATTTGATTTTGATGAAATTAATCTCTCGACATGAAAATTTGAAGGACATACCAGAACAATAACATTAAAGAAGCAAATAGACCCAATGCGGCTGGAATATAATCATCTGTTGAGTATTTGTTGACCAAGTTGGATGTTTGGTACAAAATAGATCCACCTGCCAAAAGACACATGCCGACTGAGAACCATAAACCCAAGTTAAATCCGAATAAGGTTCCCGCAATAATTAATCCTATAGCGATAAAAAAGCCAACGGTCAAACCTGTTTTAAGGAATGAAAAATCCTTTTTAGTCATAAATACAACGGCAGATAAACCTGTAAACAAAGCTAAGGTCACAATAGCTGCTTGATTCAAGATCTCTGGACCTGAATCCATATAAAATGCTGCAATGTATATTAAAGGCACAAAAATTAAGGCTTGGGCCAAAACATATAATCCAAAAGCCAAATATTGTTTGTTCTTATCTTGTGATTTCATGGTCATTCGCTCTGCATAACTGGTAATGAACATGAAGCCTCCTAACATAATTAACCATTTATAGCCTTGAGTCATTGACATCATAAAACTGACAATGGTTTCACTTTGCAGCAACAAGTATTCAAAAATGATGAACATTAAAACACCTCCTGCGACGTGTCCATAAGTTTTTTTGTAAAAATCCACACGCTCAGCATCCGTGGCCTGCACCAATAGTTTTGCATCAAAACTGTTAAAATGGTTTTCAGTAGGTTGTTCCATAAATTAAGGCATTTAGTTAAAGGTTAAAAATAGAAGAATAAATTGACCGAACAACAAAAATTTGTGTTCGGTCCTTTTCTAATATAATATTATAAAATTAATCTCTTCCGCCAAAGACTTGCATTGCCCAATATAGCAAAGAAGCTAAAGCACCAATTGCAGCCACCAAATAGGTTCTGGCAGCCCATTTAAGCGCATCTTCTGATCCGGCATATTCTTCTGGAGTCAGCATATTTTTGCCTTTTAACCAAGCTAATGCCCTGTTACTGGCATCATATTCAACAGGTAAGGTGATTAAGCTGAACACCGTTGCAAACCCCATAAATACCAGTCCTGCGACAGCAATATAGTAGCCAAATCCAGCACCTGCAGCGGCACCTAAAACCAAACCACCAATCACTAACCATTGTGACATGCCTGAAGTCACACTCACCACAGGCACCAATGCTGAACGCATTTTTAAAGCAGCATAAGCTTGCGCGTGCTGTACGGCATGGCCACATTCATGAGCAGCAACTGCAGCCGCAGCCGCATTACGCTGATCATAAACAGCTTCACTTAAGTTAACAGTTTTATTTTTTGGATTGTAATGGTCCGTCAATTGCCCTTTTACGGAAATCACTTCCACATCACGAATCCCATTATCGGCCAACATTTTTTCAGCGATTTCCTTTCCGCTCATGCCATTTCTTAAATGGACTTGTGAGTATTTTTTGAATTTGCTTTTTAATTGATTGCTTACCAACCAACTGACTAGTGCAATACCACCAATCAAGATCCAATAACCCATCATTCCTGTTCCACCCATGTTTATTCTTATTTTAAATTCAATCTAATATAACAAAAACTAAGCCAATTTGACCTTATGAAATTTTGTCAGTTGTTTTGATGATTCTTCTTATTAAAAGTGTCGACTTTCAAAGCCTGAAACGAAAGATATACCACCTTGCCTTCTATTTCTTTTCGGAAACAGAAGCCACTCCTCCTTCATTTCGACAGGCTCAATGACCACCAAGCAGGAGAATTTCTTAGGATTTTCTACCCAACAATATTCACAATTTTACCAGGCACAATAATCACCTTTTTAGGCGTGCGCCCTTCCAAATGCGCCATGGTTTTCTCGTGAGCCATCACAGCTTTTTCGATTTCAGCTGCACTCAGATCCATCGGCAACTCTAAGGTAAATTTCATTTTCCCGTTAAATGAAATTGGATAATTCTTAGTACTTTCTACCAAATGACTCGCATCAAATTCAGGGAACGATGCCCGGGAAATAGATTCGTCATGTCCTAATTGGCTCCATAATTCTTCTGTAATATGTGGTGCATAAGGCGACAATAAAACCAAGAAAGGTTCCAAAATTGCCTTACTCGTACATTTCTGAGCCGTCAATTCGTTGACGGCGATCATAAATGTAGAAACTGAGGTATTAAATGAGAAGTTCTCAATGTCTTCTTCAACTTTTTTAATAGTTTTATGAAGTGTTTTTAAATTATCTGGGGTTGGTTCCGAATCGGTAACATTTAAACCGTTATCTCCCACATACAATTTCCAAAGTTTCTTAAGAAAACCGTTAACGCCTGTAATTCCTGCCGTATTCCAAGGTTTAGCTTGTTCTAATGGCCCAAGGAACATTTCATAAAGTCTTAAACTATCCGCGCCATATTGCTCACAAATGGAATCTGGATTGACGACGTTGTATTTGGATTTCGACATTTTATCGACTTCACGACCTACAATGTACTTACCATCTTCTAAGATAAACTCAGCAGACTCAAAATCTGATCGCCATACTTTAAAAGCTTCAATATCCATTTCATCAGACGCATTCACAAAATTCACATCCACATGAATTTCTTGGACTTTATAATCTCCAATTAGATTTTTTGACACAAACTTCTGTGTACCTTCAATACGATATACCAAAGCACTCGTCCCCAAAATCATTCCTTGGTTGATCAACTTTTTAAAAGGTTCTTCGATACTTACAAATCCTCTATCTTTTAGGAATTTGACCCAAAATCGAGAATAAAGCAAATGGCCAGTAGCATGTTCACTTCCGCCAATGTATAAATCGACGTCTTTCCAATAACTCAAAGATTCTTCACTTGCAAAAGCCTCAT
The DNA here is from genome assembly GCF_039916245.1 of Gelidibacter sp. GTDB lineage: Bacteria > Bacteroidota > Bacteroidia > Flavobacteriales > Flavobacteriaceae > Gelidibacter. The sequence goes on along the minus strand of NZ_JBDSLS010000310.1, from coordinate 13,654 downwards.
CATTATGAGCGTCCATATATCTGAAGAAATACCAAGAACTACCTGCCCAACCTGGCATGGTGTTTAATTCAAGGGCAAAGACCGTTTTATTATCAATCAACTGATTACTGACCACTGAACACTGTTCTGTGTCCCAAGCCCAAACATCGGCGCGGCCTAAAGGCGGCTCGCCGGTTTCGGTTGGCAAATATTTTTCGACTTCTGGCAAGCGGATAGGCAAATGTTTTTTATCAATCATTTGCGGCATGCCGTTCACATAATAAACCGGGAATGGCTCGCCCCAATAACGCTGGCGCGAAAAAACAGCATCACGCAAACGGTAATTGGTTTTACCTTCACCTTGATTTAATTTTTCAAGTTCTGAAATGACTTTTTTGGTAGCTTCTTTATAACTTAATCCGTTAAGAAAATCAGAGTTCGCAATGATCACATTATCTTTTGAAACGTAGGCTTCCTCTGAAATGTCAACTCCTTCAAAAATATTAGGAATCGGAATATTAAAGTGTTTTGCAAAGTCATAATCGCGTTGGTCGCCACAAGGAACTGACATCACTGCGCCTGTTCCGTAACCTGCCAATACGTAATCGCCAATCCAAATTGGAATTGCCTCTTTTGTAAAAGGATGTTCTGCATAAGCGCCAGTAAATGCACCAGAAATCTTTTTGACGTCGGACATGCGGTCGCGTTCGCTACGTTTTGCAGTGGCTTGAATGTAGGCTTCTACTTTTTGTTTTTGTTCAGAAGTTGTAATTTTAGATACTAAGTCATGTTCTGGCGCTAAAGTCATAAACGACACACCGAAAATGGTGTCAGGTCTTGTCGTAAACACAGAAACTCTGAACTCTGAACTCTGAACTCTGAACTCCACATGAGCTCCAACCGATTTTCCAATCCAGTTGCGCTGACTTTCTTTTAAAGATTCTGTCCAATCGATAGTATCCAAACCTTGAAGCAAACGCTCCGCATATGCAGAAATTCGCATGCTCCATTGGGTCATTTTTTTTCTGACCACCGGATGACCTCCACGCTCTGAAACACCGTTCACAATCTCGTCATTCGCCAAAACGGTTCCTAATGCTGGACACCAATTGACTTCAGTTTCCGCCAAATAGGTCAGTCTGTATTTTAAAAGAATTTCTTGTTTTTTTTCTGAAGAAAACGCATTCCAATCGGATGCTGAAAAGCTTTCGATATGATCATCACAAACAGCATTGACGTTTTTATTGCCTTCTGAAGCAAAAAGAGCTGTCAAAGTTTCAATGGATTCTGCTTTATTCGTATCGTTATTATACCAAGATTCAAACAATTGGATGAAAATCCATTGGGTCCATTTGTAATAAGACGGATCAGAAGTACGCACTTCCCTGCTCCAATCAAATGAAAATCCAATTTGATCCAACTGACGGCGATAGGTTTTAATATTTTCTTCCGTAGTCAAAGCTGGATGTTGGCCCGTTTGAATAGCATATTGTTCCGCAGGCAAACCAAAACTGTCATAACCTTGTGGGTGCAAAACGTTAAAGCCTTTATGGCGTTTGTAGCGCGCATAAATATCGCTTGCAATATAGCCTAACGGATGTCCCACATGTAGTCCTGCACCACTTGGGTAAGGAAACATATCGAGCACATAATATTTTGGTAGCGTACTATTATTTTCGGCTTTGAACGTTTGGTTTTTGGCCCAATAGTCTTGCCATTTTTTTTCTATCTCGTTGAAATGGTAATTCATAAAACTTGGTATCGTTAATATCTCGCAGAGCCGCAGAGGCGCAAAGCTTATTTTAAGAAGAATAACATAGCGTCTTTGCGAGAACATTATTCAGACCGCAAATTTAAACTTATTATAACACTATTGAAATTTAAACGTTGTAAACCCTAAGGGAATAGATTTCTTTCATATTTTTACAGCTTCAACTAAAATTTTATGAGTTCATCTTTTGACAGATATCAAAAACGGAGATTAATTTCGTCGTACTTTTCAGTGGTTATTAGTATCGCTTTGGTCCTTTTTTTATTGGGCTGTTTGGGACTTTTGGTTTTAAATGCTAAAAAGGTGGCCGACCATTTCAAGGAACAGGTAGTCGTGACTATTTATTTAAACGATTCCGCAAAAGAAGTTGAAGTGAACCAGCTAGAAAAAAGTCTGGCCATGGCTGAATACACTAAAAGCACCGAATATGTATCAAAAGAAGCCGCAGCCGAATCAATGAAAGCGGAAACTGGCGAGGATTTCATGGATTTTGTCGGCTATAATCCCTTGCAGAATTCGATTGACGTGCATTTGAAAGCCGATTTCGTGACGACTGAAACCTTGGCCGCCATAACCGAGGAATTGTCCAATAAAAAGTTTATTGAAGAAATTCGCTATGACAATGATTTAGTGGAATTAATGAATGACAACGTTAAAAAAATCACGTTTTGGGTATTGGTCATTAGTGGGATTTTCACATTGATTGCCGTTTTATTAATCAACAGTTCTATCCGACTAGCAGTTTATTCCAAACGTTTCATCATCAAAACCATGCAAATGGTGGGTGCGACCAAAACATTTATACGCAGACCTTTTGTATTTCAAAGTGTGAAATTGGGAATTATTGGCGCCATTATTGCTGTTATTGGAATGGGCATTGTAGTCTATTATCTTGATCAAAGCTTTGTGGAATTGGAATTACTCGCCAACCCCATTTTAATTGCCGGTTTGTTTGCGGTCATTTTTCTTTTGGGAATTCTTATTACTTGGGTCAGCACCTTTATTGCGACACAACGTTTCTTGAATTTGAAGACTGATGCGTTGTATTATTAATGCTTCGACAAGCTCAGCAACCGCAATTAGACAAACTGATTATATGGATTGAATTAAATTCGAAGCTAAAATCTCATGTTGATTTAATTTTCTCTTTGCGACCTTTGCGAAAAACCATTGTGCCCTTGCGTTTAAATAGAATCTTAATGCTTTAACCGCAAAGAACGCAAGGTCTAACGCAAGAGACGCCATGAAATTGGATATGCTACGTTAGTTTTTATACGATTTTAGATGGATCTCTCAACAACCATCTATAGGCTTTCAAGTCATGAGAAATAATTAAATCGAAACGCTATTAGCTTTTTCAAATTCCTCAGCAAATCCGAAGTATTTAGATACTATTAACAAAAAGGTTTAAATAAATCCGTTAATTTGCAACCTATTGAAAATTTCAATTGTCATGGGAGAAAAAAAACGTAAGGAAAGCGCTAACAACAACTTCATTTTCGGAAGAAAAAATTACATGTTTATGCTTATTGGCTTGGGCATTATTGCACTCGGATTCATATTAATGTCCGGTGGTGGTAGTGAGGATCCGAATGTATTCAACCCGGACATCTTTAGCTGGAGACGTATCCGTTTAGCACCAACTTTAGTGCTAATTGGTTTTGGCGTTCAAGTCTATGCTATTTTACTCAACCCGAATAAGGACGCGAAATCCAAATCTTAAATTCCAAATTCCAACTCTCACTCATTCCCGATTTCTGGAATTTGGTCCTTGAATATTAAAAGTTTACCCACCTATGAATTTACTTGACGCCATTATTTTGGCAATTATTGAAGGTCTTACCGAATATTTGCCTATTTCTTCTACGGCGCACATGGGTTTTACGGCAGCTTTAATGGGTTTACCTGAAGGGGAGTTTTTAAAAATGTTTCAGGTTTCTATCCAGTTTGGCGCCATTTTATCGGTGGTTGTTTTATACTGGAAGAAGTTTTTCGATTTTTCCAATCTCAATTTTTATCTCAAATTAGTTATTGCAGTACTTCCTGCATTGGTTTTAGGTTATTTATTTGATGATGCCATCGAATCGGTTTTAGGAAATCAAATTGCCATTTCGAGCGTATTGATTTTGGGTGGCATCATATTGATCTTTGCAGATAAATGGTTTCAGAATCCAAAAATTTTAGACGAAAAAGACATCCCTATTAAAAAAGCATTGGTCATCGGTTTTTGGCAATGTTTAGCCATGATGCCTGGCACAAGCCGTTCGGCAGCATCAATTATTGGCGGAATGTCGCAAGGATTGAGCAGAAAAGCTTCGGCCGAATTTTCGTTTTTCTTAGCTGTACCAACAATGGCAGCCGTAACCGTGTATTCCATATTTGTAAAAACTTGGGGAAAAGGAACTACAAATGAAATGAAAGGCTACGAAATGATTTTACAAGATCAAAATCACATCATGCTGTTTTTACTAGGCAATGTTGTTGCATTTGTTATTGCCATGATTGCTATCAAATTTTTCATTGCTGTACTAACTAAATTTGGTTTTAAAGCTTGGGGCTGGTACCGAATTGTGATTGGCATCATTTTATTGGTGTATTTCTGGAACGTTCCAAATAACGAAATTCAGAATCAAAATATTTCAGAAATAACCATGACACAACACTCTACCAATGATTAAAGCAGAAGATTTTCAGGAAGGAAAAGTTCTCTTAATTGACAAACCTTTGCATTGGACCTCTTTTCAAGCAGTGAACAAATTGCGTTGGGAAATACGTCGCGCCCATAAAATCAAAAAGATTAAAGTTGGACATGCTGGAACTTTAGATCCGTTAGCATCAGGCTTATTAGTGATTTGCACGGGCAAAATGACCAAAAACATTGATAGTTTTCAGGCGCAAATCAAGGAATACACAGGTACTTTTGTTTTAGGAGGCACGACACCTTCTTATGATCTTGAAACTGAAATTGATCAAACTTACCCAACCGAACATCTTACGGACGAATTGATCCGCAACGCAACAGCACAATTTATTGGCGAGATTTCACAATTCCCACCCGTATTTTCAGCACTTAAAAAAGATGGCAAACGCCTGTACGAATTTGCACGCGCTGGCGAAGCCGTCGATATTCCGTCCAGACAAGTGCATATTTCAGAGTTTGAAATCACACGAATAGTTAACTTAGAAGTTCATTTCAGAGTGATTTGCAGCAAAGGCACTTATATTAGATCCTTAGCCCATGATTTTGGGCAAGCACTTCATTCTGGCGCTCATTTATCGGCTTTACGACGCACTAAAATCGGCGATTTTGATGTTGAGAATGCAGTATCTATTGAAAATTTCATTAAAGCACTTCCTTCAGAATAATTTTTAATACTTTACTTTTATCTAAAGAAAGAAAATCTTTCAAGTGTTTCAGTCTTTCTAAAACTCATACTATTTAAGCTTTTCTCTTAGTTAGACGCATATATTTATGTCCTGCGGCATTAGGAAAAATCAACAAGATTTCGGATATTTAATATTATAAAAGGAATAAATAATGGAAGCTATTGATAAAATAAGAAACCAATTAATAGACAAAATTCTATCCGTAAAGAACAAAGACCTTCTGAAAGCTATAGATAAATTAATTACCTCAAGCACTTCTGAATCAGAAATCGTAGCGTTAACTGACGAGCAAAAAACCATGTTGGAAATGAGCGAAGAGGATATCAAGAATGGTAAATTGATTTCCCAAGAAGCTATGGAGAAACGAAATACTGAATGGCTAAACGCAATGTAGTTTGGACGAGAACAGCCGACATACAGTTGGTCGGGATTTTGGAATATTGGGTCAAGAGAAATGAATCGAACTTCTAATCAAAGAAGCTTTTGAAATTAGTTATCCAAAGAACGGAGCAAATCGCTGAAAAACCATTTATCTACAAAGCGACTGATTTTAAAAATGTAAGAATAGCTTCAATAGGAAATTATAGTATTTATTACAAAGTAACGAACGACCAAATAATTATTTCTGCTTTTTGGGATAATCGACAAGATCCAAAAAAGCTTTTGAAAATTTTACCAAAAATGCATTAACATTCCATAAATAGCTATTCATAATGACTTCATCCAACTCTTTCTAAGATTCTCTCATATTTCGAAAAATTTAAATATGCAAAAACCAAAATAATTCACAATTATTCCTGGTCAAACCCTTTAATTCCATCGTTAACACACCCAATTTCAGTAGAAAAGGATTTGGTTATAAGGAGGAAGAAATCAATCAAGTGCATCTATCTCCCCAGAGTTTATGTTGTTTTAAACTTTTTTACTTACTTTGACGTATATATCCATGCACATTGCATTGAAATTAATTGAAATCTATTTTTTTTGGAATTTGTAGAAAAACATAAGGCCTTTATCATTACCGCATTAATCAGCGGTACACTTGTACTTGCGCTGTTTGCTGTGAGCATCAAAAAGCACGCGGAAATGGTTACTGAAAGTTATTATGAATTGCCTCCGCCCTTAACCCCTGAAGAACAAAAAATATTAGAAGCTTTAGCCATGACGGACCCTAATATTTCAGAAACCAATAAAGCCTATAATTCGGAGAATGAATTTAAAGAAATGATGAAGAACTTCAAGTCTGTGAGTTCTGATGATTTCGACAAAAACGCTAAAAAAACAGAAACCGAAGTTACTGAAACTCCAGAAGAAGTATCAGATGTTCAAAATACCCCGGCTGCTCAGGATTATTCGTTAAATGAAAATGAACTGTCTTCCTACAGTAAAATCAATAATGTAATTGCCATGCGATCTGCTGAAAAGCGACAGGCAGCCAAATCAAACGGCAACAATTCCACCAATAATTTAGCAAACAACTCTGCAGTTAATACCAATAGTAGCGTATCCTATAGCTTGGTTAATCGCAAGGATAAATATTTACCGCCGCCAGTTTACTTATGTGAAGAAGGTGGAAAAATCGTGATCAACATTTCCGTAAATGCTTTAGGCGAAGTCACTGAGGCTTACGTCAACAGCTCCTCCAACTCAAAAAATGCTTGTTTAACTGAAAGTGCCCTTCAATATGCCAACGAGGCGCGATTTAGTCCTGATGCTTCCAAAATCAAGCAAATAGGTTCTATTACCTATTATTTTAAAGGAAAGAAATAAATCTTTCTAAACTACTCCCAAAAGCAACAACAAATCGGCAATGGTACTTTGACCTTTATCTTTATTGTACCACATTTGCAAGTTCTCCTTCAATTCATCGGTTACGGCACCATGTTTCGTGATATAATCTTTAACCAGCGAAGTAGCAACATTTGGTCTGGGCCCAAAAGTATTCAAAACTTCACCTGACGTATTATCAATCATGATCAACTTCGGAATCGATTTTCCTCCATTGGTCAAAAATTGCTGCATAATTGCATCATTTTCATCACGCAATACCAATCTCAGCTTAATATTTGGGTTGAGCTCGGCAGCTTTATTGATTACAGGAGTAACATGTGCCGCATCGCCACACCAGCTTTCAGTAAGCAGTAACCAAGTAATATCGCCTTTAAATGCTGCAATTTTTTCCTGAGCTTCAGCCGATACTTTGATGGTCTTATCCCAACGCTTCATCCGCTGCTCGTTTAACGCCGTATAAGCCACCATCTCTTCGCTTTTATCCAATCCTGTAGTGGATTTTGTAGCCACTAATTCCGTCATTAACAATCGGTAATCTTGGTAAGACATACTATTGTTTAAGCCTTCTTTTATGATGCTTTTTATTTCGTTGTGTGTAATCGTATGCATAATTATAATTTTCTGCAAATTTAACCCAATTTTAGATGATATTGGGTAACAGTTGTTACATTAGTAGTTCAAATTGATACCTCTAAAAAAATGGAAAAACAACGCTGTGGTTGGTGCAAAGGTGATGCGCTTTATGAGCAATATCACGACATTGAATGGGGTGTTCCGGTAAAAGATGACGCTATACTTTTCGAGTTTTTACTTTTAGAAACCTTCCAGGCAGGGTTAAGCTGGATTACCATTTTAAGAAAGCGTGAAAATTTCAAAGCAGCCTTTGACCAGTTTGATTATAAAAAGATAGCACACTACAATCAAGATAAAATTGACAGTTTACTTCAAGATGCAGGAATTATCAGAAATAAGTTGAAAATTCAGTCCGCAATTAACAATGCCGTAGCATTTATGACAGTTCAGGAGGAATTTGGTTCCTTTTCCAATTATCTATGGGGATTTATAGATGGCAAACCGATCAAAAACAAGGTCAAGAATTATAAAGAAGCCCCTCCAACAACTGCGCTAAGTGATATCATCAGCAAAGATTTAAAAAAACGAGGCTTTAAATTTGTGGGATCAACGGTCATTTATGCCAATATGCAGGCTGTAGGTATGGTTAACGACCATGAAGTGGATTGTTTTAGATATAATGAAGTTTAAAGAAACTCAATGCTCAAAAAATCAAATTCCAAATTCCAACAATTTGGCCAGGATTTGAAATTTGGATTTTTAAAATTTGGAGTTTTTTTGGAGATAACTTAAAAACTCATCACGTCGAATTTCCTCAGCACCCAAACTATCCAAATGCTTGGTGTACACTTGGCAATCGATAATTCTATAATGAGTGTGTTGAATAAAACTGATAAAAGCCACCTTGCTCGCATTGCTGACTTTGGCAAACATACTTTCGCCACAAAACACGCCGTTGCCCAAATCAATACCATAAAAGCCACCAACCAGTTTCTCATTTTGCCACACCTCCACAGATTTCGCATATCCTAATTGATGAAGCTCGGTGTAGGCTTTGATCATCTCCTGTGTAATCCACGTACCTGCCTCTCCTGATCGCTTTGCTCTGGAACATTCGGCAATCACAGACTCGAAATCATTATTAACCGTAACGGTAAAATCTTTATTGCGAAGTACCTGAGCCATGCTTTTCGAGACTTTTAATCGGTCAGGAAATAAGACAAATCTGGGATCTGGCGTCCACCACAAAATCAAATCTTCATCGCTATTGAACCATGGAAAAATGCCGTTTTGATAGGCCAAAAGCAATCGCTCGGCAGACAAGTCGCCACCTACAGCCAACAAACCCTCTGAAGTGGCTTGGTTTTGGTTTGGAAACTCTAACTTATCTGTAAGTAAAAACATTTCTCGTGTATTTTTAAAGGCTGAATATGACAAAAAAACCCCAATGCTTGCCACATTGAGGTTAATTTATGAGATTTCCACCTTCGCGGAAAGACTAATTAAAATGGTAGATCGTCGTGATCGTCCTGGTTTAAATCGCTTGCTGCGGCAAACGGTTGTGCAGGAGCTGCTGGAGGCACACCACCAGAAGTAGCATCTTGTGCACTTTCAATTCGCCATCCTTGGATAGAGTTAAAATATTTAGTTTCGCCTTGTGGATTGATCCACTCTCTTCCTCTCAAATTGATGCTCACTTTCACATTTTGACCAATGTGATAGCTATTTAACAAATCTGTTTTATCCTGTACGAACTCAACCATAATATGTTGCGGATATTGCTCTTCAGTAGTCACTACCAACTCTCTTTTTCTGAACCCACCACTTCCAACAGTTTGAGTTTCTCCTATCATTTTGACTTTTCCTTGTACTTCCATTTGACTAATTATTTAATATTACTATTTTCTATTCTTATTACTATTTTCTAATTCTTCGCATTTCTTATTTTACGAAAGCAGCAATTTCCAAGCACTGTCCACATCTCCATAACTCAGATAGTTTCTGGCCATTTTTTGTTTTTGGCGATGTGTCATCTCATTAATATCGGCATGATGCTCACTCATATTTTTAACAAATTCTGCAACCGTCTCGGCCGTTGGTAAGGTTTCAATATTACCTAACATCCCTAAATCATTGCCCGTAAAAATCATACTATTTTTAATCGCATCAGGCATCGCATCAATACCAATACCTCGTGTTTGTAACGGCTTTGGAACTTCGAAAAAGCCCGTTTTTGCTCGACTATAAAAATCGCCACCAGCCCTTGCCACCAAATCCAATTTTTCTTGGTCGATGACCTGATTACTATCCAAAACATCTTCAGAAATATGCAATTTTATGACTTCGCAAATGATTAAGTTTCCCGCACCACCTTCAGTTCCTAATTTAATAATTTCATTGACCTTACACTCCATTTGAATAGGCGATTCCGCAACTCTAAACGGCTTAATAAGATCTGATTTTAACATGGTCAAACCAGCTTTATGAAATTCATTAATCCCTTTCTCGTATTCTGTGCTACTTAAAGAGGCTTGATGAACGAGATCATAATTCACAATATTAATGACTACTTCCCTAGTTGCTTCCACGTTTTCCAAAGTGTGTTTTACACTGTTGTCTCTTACCCGTCTTGCAGGAGAAAAAATCAGTATTGGCGGATTCGCACTGAACACATTAAAAAAACTAAAAGGCGATAAATTCGGATTCCCATCAACATCCATAGTACTTGCAAAGGCAATCGGGCGCGGTGCTACAGCACTCAGCAAATAGCCATGTAATTTACCTGTAGACAGATCTTTAGGATCAAAACTTACCATCTCAAAAAATTATTAAATGCAAATGTAACCATATTGTCAAACCTACAAAAATGATTTAGAACAAGAATCAAACAATAATATGAACATTATTGCATTAGGTAAGTTACGCTTAATAAATTTTAGTTTAAAGATTTTCTATTTGGCGAATTCTTTAAGTATATTTAAAATTACAAATGATGTCTTACACTATGAACCGACATATTTTACGGTGGACAATTATAGCCTCGTCTTTTATTATCATCTCGCTAATTTTATGGAACACCTATATCTTTTTTCAAAATTTTAAAGCCGAAGAGCGCATCAAAATGCAAAATTGGTCGTTTGCGCAATCTGAACTCCTCAAATCTGAAACCGATGAAAACGTCGATCTGACCCTGAAAATCTTAAGCAGCAACCATACGACGCCTATGCTAGCTATTTATAAAGATGGAAGTTTAGGAACTTATAATAATATTGATGAAAAAGCCATTAAAAATCCTGTTACCGTAAAGTATCTCATTGAAAAATTTAAAAGTGAAAACAATCCTATTGACGTCTATTATAACAAAGAAATCTATTATACCATTTACTATGGCAACTCACCATTAATTAATAAACTGAAATATTACCCGCTAGCCTTATTGCTCATTATTGTGCTATTTGCCGCGGTGGTTTATTTCTTTTATCGCAGCTCCAAAATTGCAGAACAAAACAAACTATGGACCGGAATGGCCAAAGAAACGGCACATCAAATTGGCACTCCACTATCGTCATTGATAGGCTGGACCGAGATTTTACGCTCTGAAGATGTCAATCCTTCTTATCTTTTAGAAATTGAAAAAGACATTTCACGGCTGCAGACCATTACCGAACGCTTCAGCAAAATCGGCTCCATTCCAACGCTCATAAAAGCGGATATTGTCAAAGAAACAGTGGAATCCTACGAGTATTTAAAAGCGCGTTCCAGCACCTTAATTGATTTTAAAATTGAAGCGCCAGAACATCCCATTTATGTCGATTTAAACACCCAACTTTACAGTTGGACCATTGAAAACTTAGTAAAAAATGCGATTGATTCCATGAAAGGAAAAGGCGGATTAAAAGTAAGCATCATTGAAAACGAAAAAGATGTTAGAATCACGGTAACCGACTCCGGTAAAGGCATTCCAAAAAGTTTATTTCACAAAATATTTGAACCTGGGTTTACCAGTAAAAAACGAGGTTGGGGCTTGGGACTATCGCTCGCCAAACGAATTGTTGAAGATTATCATAACGGCAAAATAAAAGTCCTTCATTCAGAAATAAACAAAGGAACGACCATGCAAATTTCATTAAAATTAATTCCGTAAATTTGGCCCATGGATCCAAGGTTTTTCACTCTACGCGAAGTCGAATTAAATAATAATTGTCCGGAATGTTATTCCCAAGACGGCTTGCAATTGACCTTTAAACAACGGTTTATTGAAAATTCCTTCTATAAAGCCATTTCAAAAGAAACGTCACACTCTCTTTTTTGTAACACTTGTAAAACCATGATTTTTCCGGTACGATGGACCGACGATATTGAGCGGGTTTTTGACTATCAACAACGGGCAACACCTCCAAAACCTGCTTCATTAAAACTGAAAACACTGTCGTGGATTTTAATTGCAGTATTGGTCGGTATAGCAATAACCTCAGCAGTTTTGGTCCTAGAGGTTTTTAAGAATTAGAATTTATAATCGGTCGGAAATTCTTTTCGCTAGCGCTTCAAACTCCCCCTTATCCAATTGAACTTTCTTCGTAAAACGAATATCATCCATAGTATGCAGCGGAATTAAATGCACATGCACATGTGGCACTTCCAATCCCACAACCGACATCCCCACACGTAAACAAGGCACTGCTTTTTTAATGGCAATAGCCACGCTTCTTGAAAACTCCATCAGTCCGACATAGGTGTTCTCATCCAAATCAAAAAGTTGATCGACTTCAATCTTAGGGATACAAAGCGTATGCCCAGGTGTATTGGGATTCACATCTAAAAACGCCAGAAAATCTTTCGTTTCTGCAACTTTGTAACATGGAATTTCACCATTAACTATTTTTGTAAATATTGATGCCATTTGTTGTTTATTGTTTGTTGTTTAAGTGAAAATCTTAATTCTTAATTCTTAAAAAATCTCCCTCACTTTCTACCCTCTAAAATCTATATTCTATCCTCTTAGGATAAATATAAAAAGAAAATTCCTGTTAGAATTGATCTTAACAGGAATGTTGTGTTTATATAATTTTTAAAGGTCATCTACAGAGATTAGATTCACTGAACCTAAAGGCTTCCATGCTTTGCAGGGGTTATTCTCTTGAAATGTCTAAAATCTCAAATTTCAGAATGCCATTTGGCACCTGGATATCGGCAACCTCTCCAACCGTTTTACCCAAAAGACCTTTTCCAATAGGCGAATTGACCGAAATTTTGCCTGACGCCAAGTCAGCTTCACGATCAGCTACCAAGGTGTAGGTCATTTCCATCCCGTTGGTTTGGTTTTTTATTTTTACGGTCGAAAGCACCAATGCTTTGGTACTATCCAATTGCGATTCGTCAATCAAACGCGCACTCGACAGCATGGCTTCAAGCTTAGAAATTTTCATCTCCAACATGCCTTGTGCCTCTTTAGCAGCGTCGTATTCGGCATTTTCACTCAAATCTCCCTTATCCCTAGCCTCACCAATTGCGCGTGATGCTCTTGGACGTTCTACATCTTTTAAATGATTGAGTTCTTCTCTCAATTTTTTCAGACCTTCTGCAGTGTAATAAGATACTTTACTCATAATTTCTTCGTTTTACTGTATATAAAATATGCTGAAACCCCGTTTTGGAGAACAGCATAAAAAAATCCCGCTTCCACGAGATATAAAACAAATATACATAATATTTATGTCAACTTTGATATTGTTGTAAATTGCAATACAATTTATTTCTGATGAAACACTTTTTTTTAATTATCAGCTTGATGTTCTTAACGACCTGTAGCAGAAACAATAGCGATGCAAATTGCAAATTCCTGGTCAACGCCGCTGTGAATGTCACACTCAATATGAATTTACCACAATACAGTCAACTGCAGTTTACCAGTAATTCTGTTTATGTGGCCAATCAGGGAAATAAAGGGGTCATCGTTATGAATGTTGGCAGTGGCTTTCGTGCTTGGGATGCTGCTGATCCCAACCATGAACAAACCAGCTGTTCCTTACTTACAATTACTGGCGCCAATGCAGTTTGTGGCTGCACTGACGCCAATACTTATAGTTTATTTACAGGAGGTTCCATTGGCAAACAATTACCTTGCGGACTCAAGGAATACCGCGTATCCAGATC
>NZ_JBDSLS010000309.1:0-6705 GCF_039916245.1 Gelidibacter sp. | reverse complement strand
AACGGCATTATTTTCATCGGTCCGAGCCCAGAAGTTATGGATGCTTTGGGCGATAAAATTATGGCAAAGAAAATTGCTGTTAAATGCCATGTACCGATTATCCAAAGCAATAAAAAGAAACTATCCTCTCTAAAAGTCGCCCTATCAGAAGCCAACGCCATTGGGTATCCGTTGATGCTAAAAGCTGCTTCGGGTGGTGGCGGACGTGGGATGCGAATTATCAGAAAAGATGAAGACTTAGAACAAAATTTTGATTCGGCCAGAAATGAAGCCTTAAATGCGTTTGGCGATGATACCATGTTCTTGGAAAAATATGTGGAAGATCCAAAACATATCGAAGTACAAATTGTAGCCGATAATCACGGAAACATTCGCCATTTATTTGAACGCGATTGTTCGGTACAACGCCGCCATCAAAAAGTAGTGGAAATTGCACCTTCCTATAATGTTTCAGAATCAGCCAAACAAGCCGTGTATAAATATGCGGTTGATATTGCTACCGAAGTCAGCTATAACAACATCGGAACGGTTGAATTTCTGGTAGACAAAGATGATAACGTCTTTTTTATTGAAGTCAATCCGCGAATTCAGGTAGAACATACCGTTACTGAAATGGTTACGGGCATCGATTTGGTAAAAACCCAAATTTTCATCGCTGGCGGTTACAAACTTTCCGACCAACAAATAAAGATTTACGAACAGGAATCCTTAAAAACATACGGCTTTGCTTTACAATGCCGATTGACTACCGAAGATCCCAGTAATAATTTCACACCCGATTATGGCACCATAACGACTTACCGAAGTGCTTCAGGAATGGGTATCCGTCTCGATGCCGGAAGTATTTACCAAGGTTATAGTGTGAGTCCGTTTTTTGATTCGATGTTGGTCAAAGTCTCCGCACATGGCAGAACTCTGGACGGCGCGGTTCGTAAAATGGTGCGTGCGTTAAAGGAATTTCGAATTAGAGGGGTGAACACCAACATTCTCTTTTTACAGAATGTCATTCTCCATGACACTTTCAAGGAGGGAAAAGTGACGGTCAATTTTATTCAGAACACGCCTTCCCTATTCAAAATCAAATTGCCACAAGATAGAACATCGAAAGTCACGCAGTTTTTGGCAGAAGTGATCGTCAATGGGAATCCTGATGTGAAATATAAAGATGACACTAAAGTCTTCAGAAATCCGAAAGTCCCGAAATTCAACTTGGCCGCGCCACATCCGAAAGGCACCAAGGATATGCTGACGGAACTAGGTCCAGAAAAATTTTGTGAATGGCTCAAAAACGAAACAAAAATCCACTATACCGATACGACCATGCGTGATGCGCATCAATCGTTGTTAGCCACGCGCATGCGAACTTTTGACATGCTGAAAGTCGCTGAAAGCTTTGCGAAAAATCATCCCAATACATTCAGTATGGAAGTTTGGGGAGGCGCCACGTTTGATGTCTGTTTACGTTTCCTACATGAAAGTCCGTGGACACGCTTGCGCGAATTGCGAAAAGCCGTACCCAATATTTTATTCCAGATGTTGCTTCGCGGCAGCAATGGCGTTGGCTATAAAGCCTATCCCGACAATTTGATTGAGAAATTCGTTGAGAAATCCTGGGAAAACGGCGTCGATCTCTTTCGGATTTTTGATTCCCTCAATTGGGTTAAAGCCATGGAACCGAGCATCAACTTTGTCCGGAACAAAACAGGTGGCATTGCCGAAGCAGCCATTAGCTACACCGGAAATATTTTGGATGTAAACGAAACCAAATACAATCTGAAATATTACACCCAACTGGCGAAAGATCTTGAAAATGCTGGCGCCCACATGATCGCCATCAAAGATATGGCAGGCTTGCTAAAACCCTATGCGGCAACCGAATTGGTCGGCGCTTTAAAAGACACCATCAAGCTGCCGATACATTTGCATACGCATGATACCTCATCCTTACAAACCGCCACCTATCTCAAAGCCATTGAAGCGGGCGTGGATGTGATTGATGTCGCCTTAGGCGGATTATCCGGATTGACTTCGCAACCCAATTTCAACGCCATTGTGGAAATGATGAAAGGACAACCCAGAGCACATGATTTTGATATGAATTCGCTGAATCAATTCTCAAATTTTTGGGAAGATACGCGCGAACTGTATTATCCGTTTGAATCTGGATTGAAAGCTGGAACGGCAGAAGTATTTCAACATGAAATCCCAGGCGGTCAATATTCCAATTTACGTCCGCAAGCGATTGCCTTAGGTTTGGGCGATCGGTTTGATGAGGTCAAAAAGATGTATGCTAAGGTCAATACCATGTTTGGCAATCTGATTAAAGTGACGCCAAGCTCAAAAGTGGTGGGCGATATGGCCATTTTTATGGTAACCAATAATTTGACGCCAGAAGATGTGATGGAGCGTGGCGAGGAAATTTCGTTTCCTGAATCGGTCATCAATTTCTTTAAGGGCGATTTGGGACAACCTGTTGGCGGATTCCCTAAAAAATTACAGAAAATTATTTTAAGAAATCACAAAGCGTATTCCGACAGACCAAACGCGCATTTAGAACCCATCGATTTTGATGTGGAATATGAAGCCTTCAAAAAGAAATTCCAAAAAGGATTTACCAGAGCCCTCGAAATTGAAGATTTCTTGTCCTATACCTTATATCCAAAAGTATTTGAAGACGCGCACGAGAATTACAAGCTTTATGGAAATTTAGCTTTAGTACCTACCAAAAACTTCCTTTATGGCATGAAGCAGCGCGAAGAAATCCTCATTGAACTGGAACCCGGAAAGACGATTATTGTGCGATTGCTGTCTGTAGGTATTCCTAATGAAGATGGTGTCAGGATCGTTTTCTTTACCGTCAATGGAGAAAACCGTTTTGTGGAAGTTTTGGACAAATCGCTTAACGTCAAAAAAGAAACCAACGCTAAAATTGATCCGGCAGATACCAGTCAAATTGGAGCGCCATTGCAAGGTTCTTTATCCAAAGTATTGGTAAAACGTGGTCAGAAAGTCAAAGAAAACGATCCGTTATTTATAATTGAAGCCATGAAAATGGAAACCACCGTAACCGCATATAAAGCCGGAACAATAAAATCCGTGACATTGAAGGAAGGGACCATGGTCATGCAGGATGATTTGGTTTTGATGATGGAGTAGAGACGCAAAATATTGCGTCTCCACCAAAGCAGAGATTCGATTAGAGACGCAAGGTATTGCGTCTCCACAGACGCAAAATATTGCGTCTCCACCAATGCAATTTTGCACCCACACAAATGCAAGATATTATATTAAAGACGCAAGGTATTGCGTCTGCACAAATGCAAAATATCACAAATAGATGCCGGAAAAATTCAGAAATAAATATAGAATAGAATCCACCCGTTTGCAAAATCGGGATTATGGCAGCAATGCCGCCTATTTTGTAACCATTTGCACCAAAGATAGGGTCCATTATTTTGGAGATATCGTAGAGACACAAAATATTGGGTCTCCACAAAACAATGAAGAAAAGCGAAATATTACAGAGACGCAATATATTGCGTCTCAACAGCAAAGCATTGGGTCTCAACAAATGCAATTATCAGAAATTGGAAAAATCGCAAACCAAAATTGGTTATCAATCCCGGACCATTTTCCATTTGTGAAATTAGGAAATCATGTGATTATGCCAAATCATGTTCATGGCATTATCATTATCGATAAACCCATGGATTCCGTAGAGACGCAAAATATTGCGTCTGGACAACAAACGGAAAATATTGAATCTGGGGAACAGGAGACACAAAATATTGCGTCTGGACAACAAACGGAAAATATTGAATCCGGGGAACAGGAGACGCAAAATATTGCGTCTGGACAACAAACGGAAAATATTGAATCTGGGGAACAGGAGACGCAAGGTATTGCGTATATACAACATACGGTAAATATTGCATCTTGGGAACAGGAGACGCAAGGTATTGCGTCTCTACCACCATCAATAAATAATAAATTCGGCCCACAATCCAAAAATTTGGCATCAATAATCCGCGGATATAAATCATCTGTCAAAACATATGCAACCATAAATAAGATTGATTTTATTTGGCAACCCCTGTTCCACGAACATATCATTAAATCTGACAATGCATTTCACAGAATTTCTGAATATATTTTAAACAATCCGATGCAGTGGAAAAACGATACATTTAATAAAAATCCCTTATCTTAACCCCATGAAAAAACTTCTCTTTATTTTATTGGTGGTACCGTTCCATTTGATGGCACAGGAGGCACCTGGATCTGTTCAATTTTGGGATACCTTAAAAAATCATTGTGGCAAATCCTATGAGGGCCAAATCACGGCTGGCGGAAAGGAAGGCGATGGCTTTACTGGCGAAAAATTAGTCATGCATGTGCGTGCCTGTAATGAAAACGAAATCAGAATCCCCTTTTTTGTAGGTGAAGATAAATCCCGAACTTGGGTACTCACAAAGGGTAAGGACAATTTAATTCTGCTAAAGCACGACCATCGTCTAAAAGATGGATCGGAAGATGCCGTGACACAATACGGCGGATTGAGTCCAAATACAGGAATGCCCGATATCCAATTTTTTCCTGCCGATCAATTTACATCCAACTTAATAGCTTATGCTTCCAACAATGTTTGGTGGATTACTGTAGACGAAAGTTCATTTACCTACAACTTACGAAGAGTAGGCTCTGACCGCTATTTTTCGGTAAAATTTGATTTGACCAAGGAAGTAAAAACTCCGAGTGCTCCCTGGGGCAGTGAGGGTTAATCGAAAATAACGCGTTAAATAAATAGTATAAAAACAACTTACCAACCACTTCAACAGAAGTGGTTTTCTATTCATAGAAAAATCAAATTAACTTTTAAATAACGTCAGCATAGATTATAAAAAATCAATTAGATTACCTTTGTAAGTAATTACACAAACAATTGAAAGCACTACTTAAAACCATAGAAATTTTCCTAAAGGGTTCCAACTTTTACAGAGGCCTCAAATTGACGTTTGCCGTGGTAACCCCATTGATCGTCTTCAATCTTTTGGGTGAATTTGAATATGCCCATGCTATTGTAATGGGAGCGTTTTTAAACGCTCCAGGAGATGTTCCTGGCAGTTTAAAACGTAAAGTCAATGCCATATTAATCAGCACTGCCTTAACGATGATTATTACAGCTGTCATTCTGTTTTGCAAGCCTTACCTCCCGCTTTTAATTATAGCGCTCGTGGTCGTTTCATTTTGTGTGTCCTTGATTTCTGTTTATGGATTCAGAGCATCGATGGTGTCGTTTTCTGGATTATTAGCGATGGTACTGGCTTTTGCCATTCAAAAAGACACGGCGCATGATATTTTTCAACATGTGCTTTTAATAGGTTGCGGCGGACTTTGGTATTTGTTAGTATCGTTGCTGTTCCGGAAACTAGCGCCTAAAAAAGATGAAGTTCAGTTTTTATCGGATACCTTATCTCTTATTAGTGACTATTTAAAACTAAGAGGACGTTTGTTGACCAAAAAAACCCAGCGTCAAGAACTCATGCAGCAGGTATTTGCATTACAAAACCATATCAATGAAAAACATGAAACTTTAAGAGAATTACTGCTGCTGGAACGCAAACGCTCAGGACGTTCACTTTATGACGAAAAACACTTATTGATCTTTATTTCGTCTGTCAATATCTTTGAACTTATTGAAGCCAAGCACCTCAATTACGCAGAAATCGACCGTTTATTTGAAGATAGAAAATATCTGAAGGCTTCGAGAAAACTGAATAAAGTCATGAGCAACCATTTAAAGACCTTGTCTGACTTACTGATTCAAAACAACAGAGTTCCTGATAACGATTTCCTTTTAAAGGCGCTTTCAAAAGTCAAAAAAAATATTGCAAAATATGTTGAAGACATCACGCTGCCAAAAGCGCGTGAAGGCGCATTAGTACTTAGAAATCTATACGATTATCAAGAGAAAATATTTCAAGAAATCAATGCGATCCATCGGGTCATGATGAATGTTAATGACGCATCGAAAGTCTCATTAAAACGACAGAATACAAGTCCGTTTTTAACGCTTCAAGAGTATCGTTTGAATGTTATTATAGAAAACCTCAGTTTCAATTCCACCTTGTTTCGACATGCGTTACGACTTACAGTCACCCTGCTTTTTGCTTTTATTTTAGGAACGCTATTAGACATCAAAAACACCTATTGGATACTCCTAACTCTTATTGTGATCATGCGCCCCAATTACGGATTGACCAAAGAGCGTTCAAAAGACCGAACTATTGGAACCCTCATTGGTGCCGCTTTTGCTATTGGCATTGTGCTGCTAACCCAAAATGTGATCGTCTATTCGGTTTTGGCCATTATATCACTGACCTTATCATTTGCCTTGATACAGCAAAATTACAAATCGGCAGCAGCATTAATTACCATCAACATCGTTTTTGTGTACTCACTCATCAATCCGGATGCCTTTCAGGTTATCCAATTCCGTGTGATTGACACCCTTATTGGTGCGGGTATTGCCGTGATTGCCAATTACACCTTATGGCCTAGTTGGGAAGCCTTAAATTTGAAAAGTGTGCTTGTGGATGCTTTGGAAAAAAACAGAAAGTATCTTTTGGCCACTCAGCAGTTGTATTATGATAAAAAGGAAAATGAACTCGGTTATAAACTGGCCAGAAAGGAAGCGTTTTTAGC
>NZ_JBDSLS010000308.1:0-4757 GCF_039916245.1 Gelidibacter sp. | reverse complement strand
AGCGAAGCGGTCTTAATTCTCTTGTTAAACTTTAAGAACCATAGGTTCTACTTTCTTACGTCAAAAGTCTTGGTTCTAGATTCTAAAAGCGAAGCGGTCTTAATTCTATTGTCAAACTTTAAAAACCATAGTTGTCAATCTACACTAGCTACTCAGTGTTTTAAAAACAAAATGGCCAACACTTTATTAAAGTGTTGGCCATTTGGTATTGTTGTCTTATAAAAACTTACAAACGGAAAACGACTTGTAAGACGTATTGAAAATGATTATTGGCGTATAGATGGTCCTTTGGGTTGGTAGCAAATTTTGCAGTAGATTGAAGTCGTACTGCAATGTTTTCATTAAACCAATATTGTGCTCCAGCAGAAAGGTTTGAGGATGTATTTATTTCATCCATGTAAAATATTCCTAAACCACCACTTAGATATAAATCAAAGTATTCCACGTCAAAAAGGTAGTCTGCAAAATACCATTTGAGATTGGTGTTTGTAGAAAAATAAGTTAGTTTTTCACTTAACGTTCCAGTATCCAAAGTTGTTCCAGTCTTAAAACCATTGAGTGTAATATCTTGCTCTAAAGCAAATTGCTCAGACCATTGATGTTCAATGGCAACCGCTAGTGGGAATTGGAAGGCAAAGTCTCCTAGTTTTTTAAAAGGATTTCGGGTTCCTAAACTACCAACGGCGTTAACACCTACGCTAACTTTCCAATCGCTCTGAAACCTGTGAAATCTTTGAGCGTTAACAGTGTGTCCTATAGCGAATATAAACAGACATATAAAAAACTTTTTCATAAAAAAACTTTGTTCAAAAATAGGGCTTTACTTCTGAAATACAAAGTCTTCCGATAAAGTTTTTCAAAGATTAATTTTTCTTTCTTAGTATTTTGTTCTTTAAGATAAGCGTTCTGTAGCTTTTATTAAGAACAATTAATGAGATTCGCTCTTGAATATTCTGAATGGTGTTCAATAATGAATAAATCAAATGCCCTAATTTTGGATTATGAAGCCTAAAAACAAAATAATATTTTAGACATGTTGAATAAAAACAGGGTTTGTGGGGTGCAAATTCTTTAAAGAAAACCCTTGACACATTGAGAAATGATTGTTCATGTTCCTCAACATGAAAATCTATTTGCCAGAGATTGTTGGCTGTATTTTTTAATGTAAGGGAGTCATAAGTGGTCTTAAAACTCAGATGTCCCATACGATGGGCTTTATCGTTAATTTGTAGCGCTAAGATGGCAATCTTAATGGAATCTACTATTGATAGAATAGCAATACCATTGATAATTCGCTAATTTATAAGCACTTCCTTATTAATAATGAGATGTTTGTATTTATAAATTAAGACGTCACAGTGAAGTTCAATGGCTCCATACTTTTGTTTTGAAATTTACCTAGCCTGGTGTCGAAAGTTCTTTTGTTCATAATTAAAGTCGACCGTTTCATTATAACCACATTTAGTGAAAATGTCAAAGGCTTTTTGCAGTTGGTTCGGTGCTACTAAGATGTCTATATCTCCGATCATCCGTTCAGGTGCTCTGAGGGATTAATTAGGTGCAGGATATAAAAAGAATAGCGCATTTTAGAGAATAACGTTAAATAAATCAACTGATTAGACTTTATTTTTTTTATTAGCATTTGCATTTTAGATGTTGGATGTCGTTAACTGAAGGTCTTATTTAATAAATATTTTCTTGACCTTTTCTAAGGAACCTGCTCTAAATTTAACAAGGTACATGCCGCTCTTTATAGTAGATATATTTATTTGATTGTTCTTAGAATTATTATCGAGCTGAACGCTTAACATTAAACGCCCTTGTAAATTATAAATTGAAACAATTGAATTTGGCTCAATCAATCCTTTAACATGCAAAATATGGGAGCCATTGGTCGCAAAAATTTCTGGTAAGTTCTTGCCATTGCTACCAAATGTTAAGGTTGAATTTGTCAAATGTAAAAAGAATCGCCCTGTTTTAGAGGTCTTAGAATTTGTAAAGAACGTATAATTGTTTGAGTTTAACAATGTGAAGTTATTGGTCAGTCTATCTTCTAAGTACACTTCAGTTTCTTCTGGTATAATGGCGTCTGCAATACTTAATGTAATCTTTTGATCGGCAGATGCATTGACTCCTAAAGGAATGATGGTTGTACTTAAAAGGTTGGTATATGGAAGCGATTGGATGGCTAGGTCAAGTCCAGAATTGTTTTCTACCAAGTGTGAATAAATTGCGAAATCTGGGGTTTGGCTTCCATAAACTCCCGCATCATACCCTGGATCTAATCCTCGTGTGGATAGGTCGTTAAAATAGAATTCTGTGCTGTAGTTTAGAATTCCGCTGCTGAGATTGAGCTTCAAAAACCCTACATTTTTAGCTATAGTATCTGTGTTAACCTTGAAATTGTCCGTTTTGCCTGTTGTGCGCATAGAAGGCGTAAATGATATCGTCCCTCCTCCTGTTTTGGAAGCCATCATAAAACCTTGACCAGGTTTTATTTTTGTATTTGGATGGAGCGTAAGATAGGCTAAGTTTTGTACGATCCATCCATTTGAAATTTTCGGATCATACACATAAATACCAGCTGACGTTGGCGCTAATTGAGGATTATTGGCGTTTAGAAATTCTGATAATTTGATATATGAAGGGTATGGGTTTCCTATCAAGTTCCATTCGGCATAAGCGGGTCCTGAATTTAGAATGTTTTTCTTAATTTCGTTAGTGTTAACCATGCCTGTAAATGTAAAACTGCCATTGTTCGTAGAGGTTGCTTTATATCCATTAGCGGCTTTAAATACATCCTTTTCGGTATTGGTATATTGGCTAAATGTGCCGGTGATTTTATTAAAAGGTCCAAATAAAAACAAAGAGTTCATGGAATTGCTCAAAATATTTGGATTTGCTGCACGGAACGCTTTAAACGATTCTCCAGTTAAAGGTGCTGAAATGAGGACCTCGTTACGTGTTACGCCCATAACATTTTTGGTTTGTACTTCACGCTGATATTTGGCGGTTCCTGTAACCTCACCTTTGACAATCAAGCTCGAATAATCGTCTGAATCAGATTTTAAAGTTAGGTTATTTGATGTTTCTAAATCTCCGTTGACTGTAATAGAACCTGTTTTTTGGATAATAATACCTGCTTCCGCACTGACCTTTAAGTTTCTCACTTTTACATTGCTCGCCTCAGTATAAATTCCGTTTAAAATTAAAGTGTTTTTGTTGCCGGTTTGAGCGTTAGGAGCGTGCGGAGACCATTTGCCATTACTGTAAAGTAAACCGTCGTAAGTGAGATTCCCTGCCACACGGATGCCTGTATTGTCTAGTCCAAGCACTTTCCCTAAACCACCTTCTATATCCAAATTTCCAAGTGGGCCAAGCATACCAATATTTGCAGAATAGCCATACAGTCTAAAGGTTATGGTTCCGCCTGGTTCAGAGTAGAGTGTTGTTTTAATGATAGGTGATTGACCTGAGTTGCTTACTTTTTCATTGGAATAAATGTCCGATTTAAAATTATCCAAGCTTGTTCTTATTTTGATTTTTGCAGGCCCGTTTCCAGTAAAGAAGTGAGACATTCCGTCAGGGTCTCTATCATAGTTAATTTGTAATTCAGTAATATTTATGATATAGCCAGCTGCCGCCGTAACGGACCATTGGATATAATGATTGGTATCCAACTTTGCACTAGTAGTCCAGTTGCCACTATTAAAGGTTGGTCCACTGCCAACCGTTAATCCTGGCCCTCTTGATAGTGGTTCACTGGTCATATTAGGAATAGTTACCGCCGCAGGTGTTTTGGTACCTGAGAAAGCTGCAATATCTTGACCAATAATTGGTAAGGATATGAGTAAAGCAAATATTATTGTAATGCTACTTTTCATTAGGACTTTTATAACGAATTAATCAATTTCATATAAGTGTAATGGTTAACGATAAGATAAGTTTTTTAGTTTAATTCATTAATACTGAAAAATAGGACTCCATTATATTTTTACAAAAATACGTTATGCTACCAAATAAAAAAACGCAATCATTTTCAATTTAATCAAATGATTGGATTTGTAATGGAAATGGTGGTTTTTATTAACAGTTTCGCTTTTTTGTGTTTCTGTTACGCACTTCTTAATTCTACAGGGAAGGTAATTGTTAGAATGATTCTCTGAACTTAAAAAATTCCTTACCAAAACTGCTCGTGATTTAAGTGTTCAGTAAAACATTTGTTTGATAAAGCCATTTATGGTTAGACTCATATGGGCTTCATTAAATGATGTTAAAGTGACCGAGTTCTATGCTGCCGTATTGGCATTAATCTTCTTTGCAGTGGATTTTAAGTCTACTGGAGGCATCTTGATTATTGTGCAAGTATATTTAGGGTAGTCAGCAATTTCGGGAGTATTATTTTTAAAGCTTAAAATATCTAAATAATTCAAAAGTAATTTCCACATTTTATAATCAATGTGTGTCTTTTTACATTTAGAAAAAGTGCAGGTTGGAAACTCATAGACTTTAAATCAATATGTTATTATTAGGAATGCTAATTTTCGATAACATTAGGATCCCTATTTTTACAGACAGTTTCCTATCTTTGGAAATCAACATAATCTAAAAAAAAACAACCTCCATGGCCTGGTACGTGCTCATTACAAAACCTAAATACGAACTTAAAGTTGCAGAAAGACTTATTGCATATGGTTTTGAAGTGTGTTGTCCAACCCGAGTAGAAGTCAGACAATGGAGCGACCGTAAAAAGAAAG
>NZ_JBDSLS010000307.1:0-13672 GCF_039916245.1 Gelidibacter sp. | reverse complement strand
TACCTGTTCCTAAAAATGTAATTTTCAAAGGTGCTTTGTTTAGAACAAAAGTAGGTTTAATTTTTTGTTTGAGATAGCAATTAGGTACCTTTGTCGTTGACAAAAACTCAATCTACAACATGGAGATCACCTTAAAAGGCGACAGGGAATTTGAAGATATTCCGTCGTTAAAGACAAAAGCACTTCGTATTAATCTTAATGAGAATATTTACGGTACCTTTGCTGAAATTGGGGCAGGACAAGAGACTGTTAGACAGTTCTTTAGAGCGGGCGGTGGTTCTAACACTATTGCTAAGGCAATGTCTGCATATGATAAAGATTTTAGCGATGCAATTTATGGCGCAGAAGAAGATGGACGGTATGTGACCGAAGCGCGTTTGAGAAAAATGTTATCTCATGAAATAAACTTAATTGAAGAACGTCTTTCAAGAGATAAACATCCCAATAAAATGTTCTTTTCTTACGCTAATACCGTGACCACCATTGACTTTGCCAAACAATACAAAGGCCATGGCTGGGTAGGTATCCGCTATCAAATTGACCAAGACAAACCTTATAACGAAATCATTCTGCATTTGCGTTTTAGAGAAAATGATGCACGTTTACAACAAGAAACCCTTGGTATTTTAGGAACAAACCTCATTTATGGCGCTTATTATAAGTACAATGAGCCTAAAAAACTATTACGTTACTTATATGATCATTTAGATCAGGATCAAATTGAAATTGATACGATTAACTTTTCAGGTCCTGTATTTGAAAATGTTGATAATCGACTGATGAGCTTACAATTGGTTAAAAACAACATGACCGATGCGGTTATGTTTGCTCCTGACGGCAATAACGTGCTTCCTGCAAAAATTCTTTATAAGAAAAATATTTTGGCATTACGCGGTAGTTTCAGACCTGTAACCAAGGTAAATATTGACATGTTTCAGAAATCTTACGACATGTTTATTAAAGAAAACAAAGTCGATCCTAACAATACTCAAGTTGTTTTTGAGATTACCCTTTCCAATTTAAGAGCTGAAGGCGAAATTGATGAGCAGGATTTCATGGACCGAGCAAGATTGCTATGCTCTTTGGGTCATACCGTTTTAATTTCCAACTTTCAGGAGTATTACAAATTGGTCGAGTATTTCTCCCAATACTCCAAAAACAGAATGGGATTATCCATGGGCGTCAATAACTTAGTGGATATTTTTGATGAGAAATATTACCGTCATTTAAGCGGCGGCATTTTAGAAGCTTTCGGAAAACTATTTTTCAAGGATTTACGTGTGTATCTCTATCCAATGCTGAATGAAGACGGTGCAATCATGGATAGTGAAACCTTAAAAGTACATCCTCGCATGAAGGAATTGTATAAATTCTTCAAGTACAACGGAAAAGTGGTGGACATCACAGATTTTGATCCGTCAATCCTTACCATTTTCTCAAGATCAGTTCTCAAATCGATAACTGATGGCGATGAGGGCTGGGAAGAAATGTTACCTCCTGGAGTTTCAAAAATTATCAAGGAAAAACGCCTATTTGGCTATGAGGCAAAAGAAGTTATTCGCAATCAATAATAAAATACAATAGAAAAAGACCTTAGTTTAAATCGCTAAGGTCTTTTTTTTTATGTGTTTTTGGAATCAACTATTAATTCCAAAATTTGTTCAGCATGTATTTTGGCTTTTACATTATCGATCACTTTTACGATAATACCATTTTCATCAATCACAAAAGTTACCCGATGAATCCCATCAAAGGTACGTCCCATAAATTTCTTTTCGCCCCAAACATCAAAAGCCTTAAGGACTTCCTTGTCTTCATCGGCCAATAATGGATATGGGAATTTATATTTTTCTTTAAAGTTCGCTTGTCGCTTGGCGCTATCAGCGCTGACCCCTAATATTTCATAACCTTTAGCTTTTAAATCTTCGTAGTTATCCCTAAGATTACAAGCTTCAGTGGTGCACGTTGGGGTGCTGGCTTTCGGATAGAAGAAAATCACTAATTTTTTTCCTTTATAATCTGACAAAGAAATGGTATTTCCTTGTTCGTCTTTTGCTGAAAAACTTGGAGCATTGTCTCCCGCTTTTAATTTGGTCATAACTGTTTTTAATTTGATATTTGTAAAAATACAACTTATGACCAAACAAGAAAAGGTAGATTTTGTTATAAATACGTTAAAGCAACTGTATCCAACAATTCCCGTACCTCTCGACCATAAAGATCCTTATACCCTTTTGATTGCTGTTTTGATGTCTGCACAATGTACAGATGTACGTGTCAATCAAATTACACCACTGCTTTTTGCAATAGCTGATAATCCCTACGACATGATTAAACTCTCGGTTGAAGAAATCAGAGACATTATCAGACCTGTCGGCTTATCGCCAATGAAAAGCAAAGGTATCCATGGATTATCACACATTTTGATCGATAAACATAACGGACAAGTGCCTAAAACTTATGAGGAATTGGAAGAACTACCCGCTGTTGGACACAAAACGGCAGCGGTCGTAATGTCTCAGGCCTTCGGAATTCCAACGTTTCCTGTGGATACCCATATCCACCGATTGATGTACCGTTGGAATTTGACCAATGGTAAAAATGTGGTGCAAACTGAAAGAGATGCCAAACGTATTTTTCCTGAAGAAACTTGGAACGATTTGCACTTACAGATGATATGGTATGGCAGGGAATATTCTCCCGCTCGCGGTTGGGATTTGGAAAAAGATATTATCACAAAAACCATTGGACGCGCAAGTGTTTTAAAAGAATACTATGCTAAAAAGAAGTGATTTTGAATTAAAGATCGGAATTTTAGCGCCTCAAAATTTATAAAATTAGCCATCCCAATTCTATTGGATTAACTTTAAGCAACCACAGGGATTCCTACTTTCGCAGAAATATAAAAGTCCCAACAAATTAGTTGTCGGGACTTTTTTAGTCTTAGTTTAAAATTAATTCAAACTTTCTGTCATTCCAACGTAGAATACTAAGAGCCTTGGAATAATTCAAAAGCAAATCAACGGTTTCATCTTTTGGATTTAGATTGTCGTTTTTTTGAGGACATTTAGAGTAAAGTTTTGCCATTATTAGGGATTTTATATGTGATTACAACCCTATTAACGCAACAAAACCACGTTTATTACATCAATTTGTAAGAATTATACTTTTTTCCTCAATAACCTTTCTCAAATTGATTAACGCGTATCGCATTCTGCCTAAAGCCGTATTGATACTTACGCCAGTTTTATCAGATATCTCCTTAAAACTCATATCATTATACATCCGCATGACCAATACATTTTTTTGATCCTCTGGTAATTCTTCGATCAATCGTCTCAAATCAGATTCAATCTGCTCTTTGATCATTCCCTTTTCAGCATCTAATGACGAATCACTAAGCACTGAAAAAATACTGAATTCTCCAGCATTATCAAACTTTGGCATGCGCTTACTTTTTCGGAAGTGATCAATGATTAAGTTATGTGAGATCCGCATAACCCAAGGTAAAAACTTACCTTCTTCATTGTATTTTCCTAATTTGAGCGTACGGATAACCTTGATAAATGTATCCTGAAAGATATCTTCGGTAAGATCTCTATCATAAACTTTAGAGTAGATAAAACTATAGATTTTTTGCTTGTGTCTGGTGATCAATATAGAAAGAGCACCTTCGTCTCCTTTAACGTAATTGCTCACTAAAACAGCGTCTGCGATAAGTTCGTCCTTCATAATTATTACTTTTATGCTTGGAATAGTTCCGAGCTTGGGGTTAATCTTTTTAAAGTAATATTATGGTATAGGCTGCTTTGTTAAAGTTATTTGGGTCAAATATAACAACATATATTCCTATAAAGCAAAAAACAGACCGAAATTTTAACATTTTATTGCACAATAACTTCTTTTCACTACAGCGTTAGTTGTAGTATCTTTGCATTCTTATATGCTTTAATGACCATGAACATTAACCTTTCCGAAGTAAATCCAAAACAAAATATTATCATTAAAGGTGCTAATCTTCACAATCTAAAAAATATAGATGTGGTGATTCCGCGCAATAAATTGGTGGTTATAACCGGATTATCAGGTTCTGGAAAGTCGAGTTTGGCTTTCGACACTTTATATGCTGAAGGTCAAAGACGTTATGTGGAAAGTTTATCGAGCTATGCGCGTCAGTTTTTGGGACGCCTCAACAAGCCAAAAGTCGATTACATTAAAGGGATTGCTCCTGCCATTGCCATCGAACAAAAAGTCAATTCTACCAATCCACGATCTACAGTTGGCACGACAACCGAAATATACGATTACCTAAAATTGCTGTTTGCCCGAATCGGGAAAACCTACTCGCCTATTTCGGGCAATTTGGTCAAAAAACATACCACTGCAGATGTTTTAAATTTGGTCAAATCCTTTGAAGAAGGTGAAAAGCTATTGCTCCTCGCTCCTATTATTTTAGAGGAAGGCCGTACGATGACCGACAAACTAAAAGTGCTCCAACAACAAGGATACGCAAGAGTACACTATAAAAATGAAGTCCTTCGGATTGAAGATGCGATCGAAAAAAGCATTGAAAAAAACAGCTTTTTAGTGGTGGACAGAATTGTCGTCAAACACGAAGATGATTTTTATAATAGATTGGCGGACGCTATTGAAACCTCGTTTTTTGAAGGGAAAGGCACGACCATCATCGAATCACTTTCCGATCATAAACAGACCATTTTCAACAATAAATTCGAATTGGACGGCATGACCTTTTTGGAGCCAAACGTCCATTTGTTCAGTTTTAACAATCCTTACGGAGCTTGTCCTAAATGTGAAGGTTATGGCGATGTGATTGGCATTGATGAAGAACTCATCATTCCAAATACCGCACTTTCTATTTACGAAAACGCCATCTTTCCTTGGCGAGGTGAAACCATGGGCTGGTTTAGAGATCAATTGGTCAATAACTCTCATAAGTTTGATTTCCCGATCCACAAACCTTATTTTCAATTATCGGATGATCAAAAACAACTCATTTGGGATGGCAACGCCTACTTTACAGGTTTGGACGATTTCTTTGCTGAATTAGAGTCAAAAGCTTATAAAATTCAGAATCGGGTCATGCTTTCCCGTTATAGAGGAAAAACCAAATGTAGCGCCTGTCACGGCAAACGTTTACGACCTGAAGCCAATTATGTGAAAATTGACGGCGTTACCATTACGGATTTGGTAACCATGCCTTTAGATAAATTGGCCGAGTTTTTTAATCAACTGGAGCTGAACGAATATGATACAACCATTGCTAAGCGCTTGTTGAAAGAAATCACAAATAGATTGTCTTTCTTATTTAATGTCGGTCTTGATTATTTGACCCTCAACCGAAAGTCGAACACTTTATCCGGTGGCGAAAGTCAGCGTATCAACTTAGCGACTTCCTTAGGCAGCAGCTTAGTGGGTTCCATGTACATTCTGGATGAGCCGAGTATTGGCCTGCATCCTAAAGATACTGAAAAACTTATCACGGTTCTTAAAGCCCTGCGCGATTTGGGCAACACGGTTATTGTGGTGGAACATGATGAAGATATCATGCAAGCCTCTGACGAGATTATTGATATTGGTCCGGAAGCTGGCACCCTGGGTGGCGAAGTTGTAGCCACAGGAAGCTATGCAGATATTCTGAAATCGAACTCGTTGACCGCTCAATATTTAAACGGCAAACTCAAAATTGAGGTGCCTAAAAAGCGTCGTACGTCTAAATATCAAATTGAAATCATCGGTGCCAGAGAACATAATTTACAGAATATTGATGTGACTTTTCCTTTAGAAATGTTAACGGTCGTGACCGGTGTTTCTGGGAGCGGTAAAAGTACTTTGGTCAAAAAGATTCTCTATCCCGCAATTCAAAAACAGCTGACTGGCTTTGGAGATAAAGCCGGACAGTTTACCGAACTGAAAGGAAACTTTACGAACATTAAGCATATTGAGTTTGTAGACCAGAACCCCATTGGACGTTCTTCACGTTCCAATCCGGTGACTTATGTAAAAGCTTATGATGATATCAGAGCGCTTTACGCCAATCAGAAATTGAGCAAAATAAGAAACTATCAAGCTAAACACTTCAGTTTTAACGTGGATGGCGGTCGTTGTGAAACCTGTAAAGGCGATGGCGAAGTGACCATTGAAATGCAGTTTATGGCCGATGTGCACTTAACTTGTGAAGCCTGTAACGGCAAACGATTCAAAAAAGAAGTTTTGGAAGTCACTTTTGAAGATAAAAATATTGATGACGTTCTCTCCATGACTATTGATGATGCCATTGCTTTTTTTGAAAAACACGACCAGAGTAAAATTCAAAGTAAATTACAACCGTTACAAGATGTAGGATTGGGCTATGTAACTTTAGGTCAAAGTTCCTCAACACTTTCTGGTGGTGAAGCACAGCGTATTAAGTTGGCCACGTTTTTAGGAAAAGGTTCTAGAAGAGATAATGCACTTTTCATTTTTGATGAACCAACGACAGGTTTGCATTTTCATGATATTAAAAAACTTTTAAAATCTTTTCAAGCGCTGATTGCTCAAGGGCATTCCATTATTGTTGTTGAGCATAATCTCGAATTGATCAAATGTGCGGATTATATTATTGATTTAGGTCCTGAAGGTGGCGAACGTGGCGGAAAATTAATTGCTGTGGGCACGCCTGAAGAATTGGTTAAGAATAAAAACTCTGTGATTGGGAAATATTTGAAGGAGAAGATTTAGGGTTCAGTATTCAGTTGGCAGTCTTCAGTTGGCAGTTGGCAGTTTGTAGGTTGTAGTTTCTGCCTATTCAGATTCTGCGGAGGGATTCATGTAGTTTGAATAATCCGTCATTCTCTGCGCCTCTGCGCCTTTGCGAGAGCATTTATAACTACCATCTTCATTCTTCGAGCTTCCAACTCCGTGCTTCAAGCTTTTATTCTTCTCAATAAAACAAAAACGCTACCAATCCCATAATAGCGAAAGAAAATGGCAATACAATTAACAAAAACAAAAAGGTCACTGCACTACTTTTTATAAAACTCCGAAGGTATCCTTGTTTATAAAAATGCTTTACGCCCAAAAACAAATAGATAAATGAAGAAAGCATAACTAACGCCATAATCCATCCTGGGATATTTTTCCATATTAAATTCGCTATAACCAATAAGCTGAATAGTGCAAATAGAAAGGCGAAAAAGTAAAAAGTAAACACCAGATGATAAGCGAACCTCCCTTTTCTAAAATAGAAAAGTTTCAAAATGAGAGCGAAAATTGGTAATAATATAAACATTGCCAGCGGTATACTGTCATAAAAAGCTTGCAAAATAGAGCCTACACTTTTACTCTTTAAAAATTTTAGAATCTGTTTGAAAACACGTTTAACCACATAGCTATCGTCATCCTTCATTCCCATTTTTCGATATATTTCCTGATCAGAAGCGCCGACCTGAATCATTGAATCTATTTCAAACTCATTAAAATCAAACTTAACTGCCGAATTTGGATTAGATTGGTAATGTCGCCCCATGCCTATTTGAGCCTTAGGTTGTTTCTCATTATTAACCGATTTGGAATCATATTCCTTAACTTGTTGATTTATCGATGTTATAGCAAGTGAATCCTTTTTTTTCTGTTTTATAGAATCCAAAAAGATGTGACTTTGCTCAATATCATGCTTTAGAGCGCTATCGAAAGTTTCTGCTTGTTTGCGACTGATAAATGAAAACAAAAAGAAAAACACTACTGAGATAAATAAATAAATCTGAGCAGGATGCAAATACAATAATCGCCGGCCTTCAACAAACTGTTTTGCGAGATAGCCTGGCCTGAACATGAGCGGGATAAAACTCTTAAAAAACCGGGCATCCACAGAAAAATAATTACTGATAGTATTATTGAAAAGTACACCTAATGTGAGTTCAGCCTTTGATTTCATTCCGCAATATGGACAAAACGGATAATGAGCTTCAAAGCGCTGGGAACAATTCTGGCAATCGGTCAGTGATCTTTGCATTAGTAAATAATTAATGGATATAAAAGTAATGAAGTTCCATAAATAGTTTTGTCTTGTATACAATTGTTTCAAAAGTGCGATTTGTAAGCCACAACTTCAACATCATTTCTCCTTAACTTATTTAATACTTATTTAAGTTAACTGTTTTACGCGAAGCCTGTGACAGCACAAAGCTCAAGCGCCTCACAACAAGTGTTTTAACATTTTCGGCATGCAATTTGAAAAGGTTTCATCATATAGCGTAAGCCGAAAAGCTAATGAGTAGGCACCATCTTAAATCCTTTAATTATGAAAAAGCAATTACTTTTTAATGCGATGGTGTTAATAGGATTGACATCAATATCAGCATCAAACACCAACTTTGCACCACAAGGCGATGATTTTACAAATAAAGCACGTTACCGATATGTTGAACCGATCATGTTTATAGAGCAAGGTGTTGAGTTCCTAATTTTCCCTGACGGAAGTTTTGATTTTAATACACATTTGAATAATCAGTCAACAAACTCTCGCCGAAGTTCAATGAATACCGATCAAGGTGGATCTAAAACCATAAATGTTAGATATTATGGAAAATCGATAGTCAACCGCGTAACCATCGAACATAATTATAATGGTATGGTCAAACGCATTGGTAATGTGGCTGTCGAATATGATAAGCATGGTAGAATCAAACGCTTGGGCTCCATAAAAATGAACTATGATGATGGTAAATTATCCAAAGTAGGTGGACTCAAAGTGAAATATAATCGTTGGGACGAAATAATCAGCACTCGTGGCACCGTGCATGAGGCTAACAGGAATTATCAATATGGACCACGCTATTCATCTGTCCACTCAAGCCCAAATTATAAAGACTATGCCAATCACAAGGACTACTACTATTATAAACAAGGCAGCGCTGATAAAAAACAAAAGAAGGTTGGACGATAATATTAAGCTACCAACTTGATTTTTCTTTATGAATTGAACCTATACTTTGATTCCTGAAGTATAGACATCATCCCGAAGTTCTTTCCCCAAAGGCTTTGGGATGTTTTGTTTTGATGCATTAAGTTCTTCTAAGGCTATTTCCTTTCGCATCTGTTTTACTGTTTTTGAACTGCCGTCATGACTCCATCCAGGAGGTCCAAAAACATACATAAACTTGTGCTTTAGACTTTTAGACTTCTTGACATCACGCCAAATATCAGCATATTCATGAGTCAAAATGACCCACAGATTAAAAGATTCCGGCGGACTTGTGACACCATAAGAAATTTCAATAGATTCGTCAAGTGGTTGCCAGGTTCCAAAAATTTTATCAAACACATTTAGAATTCCGCCATGATTTTTATCCATATACTCCAAATTACAAGCATGATGCACCTGATGCATGGTATGGGTGTTCAAAATTTTATCTATAAAACCCAATTTCGGAATAAATACCGTATGCAACTGAAATTGCCAAAGCGCCTCGATCCCTAAACATACCACAAGCATTTCTGGTGGAAAACCGATCGCTACAATCCAAACATAAAACAAGGGTTTGTAAAAAATAGTAAACCACCCATTTCTGACCGCTGTACCCAAATTAAAATTATCGGAAGAATGATGCACAATATGTGCGGCCCAAAAAAATCGAACCATATGGTTTTGACGATGAAACCAATAATAGGCAAAATCATCACACAACATACAAAGTATCCAAATATACCAGGCATATCCAAAAGATTCATAACCCATGATATTCATTCGCACCCCGTCTACTAAAGGATTAAACAGATCATAAACAAAACTAAAAAGAAGAATAATGGTTACGGTTTTAACCAGCGGTGCTATAAGCGTTGACCCAACACCCATCCCAATACTCGAAAATAGATCTCGCCAGTTGTAAAGGTCTTTATGATCATGTGTTTTACTATAAGTAAGTTCTAATAATATTAAGCCTAAAAAGCAAGGAACCCCATATACAAGGGGATTGGTAAAATCCATAGAATGATATTAAAAAAGTCTAAATATTTAGACTTCGCGTTGAGCCGGAAAAGATATGTAATAAACATTCGGCATCAGAAAATATCTACAATTAATTTTAAAGCCGCTGCTTCATCTTTATAATGCTAACAGTCAATTATTTATTACGACAATCAGAGTTATTTTATACAAATAATATAATTTAAATTTGATTCTTATAAAGTTTTAAAATTCATATAATCTACTAAGCAACAGATTTAACTTTTTTGCTTTACTTAATTTTAAGTAAAAATTCAACAAATACATTCATTGAACTCCGTATTTTTATGAGATTTAAATGGTCAAATCATATACTTTTCATTACTCCTTATAAATTTCATTACAAGATCTAAATTGAAGTTTTGTCGAATGCAATTTAAGACTCGAAATTATCTTCCTTCATAAAAGCATTTGTTCCGGAAGAAATTTTATTGATTTTCAAAAGCAATAAATAATTAACCTATTCATAATCATGGCAAAACCCTCTACCCTAACTTTTTGGCACATTGTTTGTATCCTGTCAAACATGTTGAACAAAAAATAAAAACTCATGAAAAAATTAGCCCTATTTTTTACTGCAGTGCTCCTCATTGGGACAGCGGTAAATGCAAAAACCACCGACGTCATTAGAGACAATTCATTCCAAAACGGCCCTAATAATGGCTATGGTAATTCATTTATTTTCACAGAGGGTGGTATTGAGTTTTCTGTATTCCCTGATGGCCAATTCGATTTTTATGTGCCAGATTTTGGTCCTAGAGCAGGCGTATCCATCAACACACCTAATGTCTCCTTCAGCTTCAACACAGGCTATGACTACAGTCCGTATGTACAGTATGATGATTATGGTGCCATAATACAAATTGAAAACACACCCATCTATTATGATTATTATGGACGAATTACACAAGCAGGAAACGTCAATATTAATTATAACAATTATGGACGCGTCAATCGTGTAGGCGGTTTATATGTTTATTATGACAATCATCACCGATTCACACATTATTCAGGCTATATCAACGTATATAACAGAGCTTATATTTACCGACCATGGCATCGTTATTACACGATTCCGGTCTATGAATATCGCGTAGTATACGCAAAACCTTATAGACAATATTACAAACCTGTAAGATATCACTACTACAGACCGTATGTCAATAATTACAGAGAACCAGTGAGATATTCACCACGTCCTCAAAAATCTGTTAATTCTGGAAGAAGAAATACGGTAGCAACGAACAATAGTGCAAGTGATCGTTACCGTCAGGAATCTACACCACGACGCAGTAATGCTGCAACTTCGAGAGGGTCAGGTTCAGCGTCACGTGAGGTTAATGGCAATAGAAGAAATATTGAAAGTTCAATCGTTAACCATGGGAGTTCGCGGACTGTTAATAGAGAAGCTTCTGGGAGAGATGCAAATCAAAATGCAATGCAAAACAGAGAACAACCGAACAGAAACAATGCCCGAAGTTCAAATTTAAACAGTTCTAGAAGTACTGAAGCAGTTAATTCAGGTCGAAATATGAGAACAAGTAGAACTTACGAAACGGCTTCAAATCAAACAAGTGCACGAGAACAGACTGTAAGATCGGCGCCATCAAGATCTGCCAATGTTAATAAAAATTCAGATCAAAGAAAACCAAATACTGTACAATCTCGCACATCTAATGTCGAGCGAAGCGCTAGTAGTAAAACCAGCGCAGCTCAAAATAGTAATAGCACAAGCCCTCAAACGAATAGTCAGGGTTCATCGTCAAGATCAACATCCAGACAAAGTAGAGGGAGTTTATAAGTTATAAAGTTTGGTTGGTTAAGTCCTGCAAGTAGTATGCCTCAAAGCACCTTGCGGGATTTTCCTTTTTCAAAAAGGACTGTAACACAGAGTCGCACGGAGTCCTCTTTTAATAACGAACCAAAAATGAGGACTTAAACTGCCAGCTGAAGACTGAAACTGAGACTGAAGACTGAGGAATGAGACTGAAAACTGCCGACTGAAAAACTACTTCAGCCGCAAATACTTTCGCAACATCGCGCTAATATCTTCTGAAACATTCATGTTAAAAACGAACCCTACGTACACTAAGGTAATCAATATTGATTTTAACGCAATATTTACCAACGGATGAAATGGAAACTCCCAAAAGTAGAAAGCACCGATCAACACAATGATTAATAGACTGGCCTTTCCCGTATCCATGGTAAAAGGCATCATATTAAACTTGCGCTTTACGAAGTAGATTTTAATGGAATTATAGAAAGTAACGGCCAAAAATGTCGCAAATGCCGAACCATTGATGCCATACATCGGAATAAAAATCATATTCAATCCGATGGTCAAAATAGTCAAAATCACACCAAATAATAACACTATCCTATAATAATCGCTATTAAATAAGATGACATTGTTACATCCCATCAAACAATCATAAAGTTTAGCCATACTCACCAAAAAAACAACATAAAGTCCGCCGCTGAATTGTGGCGGAATCGTTTCATAAAGTGAATTGATATTCAATACAATCAACAGGAAAATAAGGCCTCCAATAATGAATAAGGTTTGCGAACTTCTGACGTATAAATCCTCAAGAGCCCCTTTATTATTCTCATTCAAGTATTTTGCCGTCAATGGTTGTAGAATCTGCTGCATTGCTCTTGATGGCACTACGATAACTGTTGCAATGTAGATCGCCACCCCATAATAGGCGACCTTTTCGATAGGAATGTAAAGTCCTAACATAAAGCTATCAATGTCTAAAATAACCGTGGCAATAGATCCAGCGATAATAATCAAAAAAGAATATTTTAGAATAGAACTCAATCGGTCCACCTTATTAAATTTAAAGACAGGCAAACGGATCGTAAATGCATAAAACATCATAATTAACATCCGTAATCCGTAGATGCCAACCACGCCAGCAATATAGGTTTCCACTGAAAACCATTCGAAATAAACACAAAAGAGCAATACCGTTACGCCAATCCGCGGAAATACTTCCTTCATGAAGTTCCCAAAAACCGTCTGCATTTGGGTTTTTGACCACGCAAAAAAGACTTCAAAATAGGCCATAGCAATGGCCGCAAAATAAATGTACCAGACATAATCTCCAATAATAGCATTTTTTTGTGACAAGGCGCCAGCAATGGCATCATAAGCAAAAATCCCAATTAACCCTGTCGGAATGATGAGCGCCAATGGCAAAAAAAGCATCAAGGTCAAAAAACTATTGAGCGAATTTTTGGTTTTGAATGTGGTATAAAACTTAATGATGGTGTTGTGAACTCCAAATGCCAATAAAGGCATCATAATATTGGCGGTTGACAACATAAAGGAAATTAAACCATAATGCACATCCGAAATAAAGAACACATACAAATACAAGGTATTCAAAGCACCTATGGCAAAGCCTAAGTATGTGGTAATCGTGTTCTTAAAAGATTGGCTAATGATTATTCCCATAGAGGTTTAAAACCCGAAGATAAGAATTTTGAGGATTAAGACAAGTTTGTGATCAGATCTGCCAATTTTTTGGTCAGCGACTTTCTGCTGTACTGTTGCAATCCAATAGGATATGAAAACAATGTCGCATTCTTAAAATTCGAGAAACAAGACCGTAAATGTTCCTTTAATTCTGCTTCAGCATCGTAATAAAAATAGCG
>NZ_JBDSLS010000306.1:0-25222 GCF_039916245.1 Gelidibacter sp. | reverse complement strand
AAGCCTTTCTGATGATGAACACAAATTTTCCAAATCCCGCTTGAAGCGCGTCATAAATTGAAAAATCCATAATCGTGTCGCCTTGCGGAGTAAAAGCATCAATTTGTTTCAAACCTCCATACCTGCTCCCCATTCCTGCTGCCAAGATGACCAATGTCGGTTTATTCGTTTCTACCATTTTTTGTTTTTATTTTTCAATTAAATTCAAACTATTGAAAATCATCTTAAAAATTTAATACTTTGCACTGATTCACTAGTTTGAATTCATACAAATCCGACCTTCAATTTTGAAATAACCATCGAATTTTCTAAATTGTGCTCGAACACAGTTATGCGAATATAAACATCTCTTGTGTTTTATACAAGTGTCTATGACGAAAAAATATACGATAAAAGATATCGCCCAATTAGCAGGAGTTTCAAAGGGAACTATTGATAGGGTCATCCATAATAGAGGTAACGTTGCCAAAGATGTTGAGGATAAAGTAAGGCTGCTTTTGGCCGATATTAATTACCAACCCAACCTTATTGCCAGAAACTTAAAAAACAACAAGATTTTTAAGATAGGCGCCTTATTACCTGACCCAGAAAAAGATCCTTATTGGGATGTATGCATGGATGGCGTCAACACCGCCTTATCAGAGTTTAATGCGTTTGATGTGCAAATTAATACCTTTTTGTTTGACCCGACGGATACCGCTGATTTTCTAAAGAATAACGAGGAAATGCTAAAGACCTCTCCGGATGTTATTTTGATGGTGCCATTATTTTACAAAGAGGCAAAACGTGTCTTGGAACACTACCGTTCCTTGGACATTCAAGTCTGTTCCTTTAACAATCAAATCACAACCTCTACGGCAACTTTCATAGGACAGGATTTGTATCAAAGCGGCAGAGTGGCGGCAAAATTACTGCATAGCATCAATGCAGACGGCGATTTGGCCATTGTCCATATTGATGAACAATATAAAAATGCGGTTCACATGCAAGAAAAAGAGAAAGGCTTTATAAGTTATTTTGAAGATGTAGGAAATTATGAGGGCGAGATTTTAAAATGTAAGCTCAAATATGGCGAAACGGAAGACAAATTAAGCATCTTTTTATCCAAAAACCCCAATTTAAAAGGGGTTTTCGTAACCAATTCCAAAGCTTTTCATGTGGCTAGAGTATTGCAAAACGAAACTAAAAGCCACATTAAACTGGTGGGTTATGATCTTCTTACAGAAAATATAAGTCATCTAAAAAATGGGGTTATCGATTTTTTAATTCATCAAAACCCGAGACAACAAGCTTATTTGGGCATGAAGTTTTTAATCGAGCATTTAGTCTTTGAAAAACAAATTCCAGAGCAGTTTCTACTTCCTATCGATATTATCAATTCAGAAAATGTGACGCCTTTTTTAAGGATCTAGTATTTATCAAGTTTCAACTTCCCGAAGGATGAGGCGATATGAAAATTGGGCGTTTCGGTTTGAGGATCTATCCAAGTAATCCAGGTGGGCTGAAACTGTCCGTTGGATTGCTGGTGGTATTTGGCACGATAAATCCCGGCTTCAATCATTCCGTCCTTTTGAAGGAGCTCAAATTTCTTTAAGGAGGCTATACTAATGGTCACTTCAACCGTAAAACAGTTCGCCGTTATTTCAGATTTTATCGAAATATCATCTTTTGGCCAATCCCAGGTATAATCAAATTGTCGGTTAACACGTGCTATAAAATCCTGAACCCTGCCCAACGGATCGATTTCAAGACAGTAATAAGGATCGAGACGCTTGTCAGATCTTAAAAACAGCTCTACCCGATCAGAATTGTTGACGCTTTTTTTTGAATCATCTGTAGTATCAATATGAAGGGCGGCGTCATTGACTCGGTACGACACATATAAATTTTCGTCGTCATGAAGGGCTCTAAATTCTATATCCTCAACGTCTTCAACATGCCATGGCGAAATGAAATCTTTTAAAACCACAGCTTTATCCCATAATGGATGATCCACTTTTCCATTGACAACCAAATGGTTGCTGTCAACCTTATTTACTTTGTATGTTTTCATAATTTTTAGAGTCGGAATAATCGCTAGAACAATAATCTTCAATCAAGAATCACGCAGTGCTAAGATATCTTTTTTAATGAAGATTTTTAGAGATCCAAAATATGATTATTTTTTAACAGACCTGACAAAAAACTCAAAGAAACGACTTCATCCTGAATTTACATACATTGATTTCACTTTAAATGAGAGGGTTTGTTATCAAGGCAAAGACTTATTTTTCATCAATTTATTGCACTTATAATGGAACTAAATAATAAGAGGCGCCTAATTAATTTAATAAAGATATAATTACCTTTGCACCCATTTATCAACTAATCGTTAAGAGGTTAGAAATCAATATTTTTTAGAATTTCGCAGTATGGAACAATTTTTTTATGATAATTTCGGCGTAAGTGAAAACACTTTAAACTACGTGATAATTCCCTTATTGATATTTATGGCGCGCATCTGCGACGTGTCAATCTCTACCATCCGAATCATTTTTGTGATGAGCGGAAAACGAAATATCGCTCCTTTTTTAGGATTCTTTGAAGCGCTCATTTGGTTATTGGCCATCGGGCAGATAATTAGCAATATTGACAACACCTT
Organism: Gelidibacter sp.; assembly: GCF_039916245.1. GTDB lineage: Bacteria > Bacteroidota > Bacteroidia > Flavobacteriales > Flavobacteriaceae > Gelidibacter. The sequence continues at coordinate 22,581 of NZ_JBDSLS010000306.1, read as the reverse complement.
ATCCTATGTTGCCTATGCCAGTGGCTTTGCCGTTGGAACTTTTGTTGGCATGTACATCGAGGAAAAACTTGCTATTGGGCGTGTGGTTTTAAGATTGATCACAAAAGAGCCCGTTCATGAATTGCTGAATTTTTTGAGTGATAATGATTATCGTTATTCTATTTTGGATGCCGAAGGGAAAACAGGAAAAGTGAGTGTGGTTTTTCTTGTACTGAAAAGAGAAAACTTAAACCATCTCACTGATGCCATTAATAGATATCATCCAAGCGCCTTTTACACCATTGAAGGCGTGAAAATGGTAAACGAAGGCAATATTTCCGACAATATGCCACGACGCATTGGCTTTTGGGGCTTGCAATTAAAACGCAGGTAAGAAGAACGAAAAAAAAAATTTTTAAAACCCATTATTTAGGCTAAAGGTTCACTTTTAAATGCGCCAGCTTTTCTTTAAAGTCTTTTACGCGTTCAGGAAATTTTGAGGCCAAATTTTCGGTTTCATTCGGATCATTTTTTAAATGGTACAATTGCGGCTCTTTTTGAAATCCAGTTTCAATTTTCGTTCCCCAAGGCACTAATTTTGGTCCATCAAAAGGTTCGATATATTTCCATTCACCTTCAAGGTAGGACAATGGACCTCTGATACTTTCCTGAACTATAGAACTTCTTCCGACTGTATCATCACCTAAAAAAACATTTAATCTGTTTTGGCTATCGATCACATCGGCGTTAACACTTTCAACTCCTGTCAACTGCGCGAAAGAACGTAAAAAATCAACCTGACTTACCAAAGCTTTAGAAACCATTCCTTTATTTTTTCCATCTGGCCATCTGATTATTAATGGAATTTTACTGCCGCCTTCAAAAGCACTGTATTTTCCACCCCGCAAACCCCCTGTCGGCTGATGATCTCCTAACAACTCCTGGGCGCGATCTTGGTATCCGTCATCTAGCACGGGGCCATTATCACTAGAAAAAATGATTACGGTATTATCGTATAAGTTCTGCTCTTTAAGTGTTTTCACGATTTCATTGACGGTCCAATCTAACTGTAAAATCACGTCGCCTCTTGGTCCCATCCCACTTTTATTTTGAAACATGGTATTGGCAATTCTTGGAACGTGAATGTCGTGGGTAGAAAGAAATAAGAAAAAAGGTTGATTCTTACTAGATGCAATGAACCTTTTAGATTTATCCAACAATTCCAAAGGTATCGTTTCGTCATTCCACAGCGCCGCTTTTCCACCGGTCATATACCCAATTCTACTTACCCCATTGACAATGGTATTGTTGTGACCATGTGAAGGTTTCAGCGTTAACAACTCTGGATTTTCTTTACCGGTCGGCCAATCTCCTATTTTCTCTTGGTAGCTTACACTTATGGGATCATTAGGATCCAAATTAACAATATGATGGTTTTCGACAAAAACACACGGCACTCTATCGCCTGTTGCCGGAATTAGGTAAGAATAGTCAAACCCGATTTCCAAAGGTCCTGGGCTGATTTTCCCATTCCAATCGGGACCACTCCCATCGCCCAAGCCCAAATGCCATTTCCCAACCACACCTGTTTTATAACCTGCTGTTTGCAAAATCTTAGGTAAAGTGGTTCTAGCCGTATCAATTAAAAGTGACTCATCTCCATCTGCAACACCAGTTCCTTTTTTACGCCACGCATAATCGCCTGTCATTAAAGAATATCGTGATGGCGTACAGGTTGCGGCTGTGGCATAGGCATTCTTAAACAAAATTCCTTCGTTGGCCAAGGCATCAATCGCAGGTGTTGCTAAAGCGGTTGCACCATAAGCACCGATATCGCCATAACCTAAATCATCAGTATAGATAAAAACAATATTGGGTTTTTGAATTTCCTTATGAAGAGTCTTTTTATTTGTTACAATTTCTGAAGTATTGACTTTACAACTGACTATAAGTACTGCGAATAAAAAACAAATTAGAAATGACGCGTTTTTAAAAATCATAGTTGGGTAATTAATAAGTTTGTCAAACCATGCGCTCTCCGTTTTATGATATTCAGAGGAAAAATCATTCGTTTAAACAATTGTGCGCATTGCATATTTGGAGCACAAGATATTAACTTTTTACCATGAGGACAATAGTTCTATTCGTTTTTAAGCTGGGCCACTTTCTTTGTCAGTGTGGAAAAACTTATTGACTTTATCGAGAAGATATAGCAGAGAACTTGAATTTATCTAAGGCTTGTCAAGCGCAGCATTGGCAGCATTGTATCCAATGACAACAATCTCGTCAATATTTTTTCCGTCGAAAGTTCCAAATTTATTTAATTCAGGCGGGCAAATCATGATATCGCATCCTAAGAATTTGTGCTGATTCTCCACCACGCAAGGATTTCATCCCATTTATAGCCATTAGCATAAAGCCAACCGACAATCGCACCGGCACTCGATCCTACAATATGAGTTGGAGAGATATGGTATTCCTCAAGCGCTTTAATAACACCAATATGAGCAGCACCTCGCATGCCACCTCCCGATAAAACCAAACCAATATTTTAGTGTACTTTAAACGCGATAGATGAACAAGCTTGATCAATTTTTAAATGAATAATCTTAGATGAATATTTAAATTTTTCACAAAACCAAAGGGATTCGTATTGGATTTTTTTAATACCGAAAGCAGTTCCACCAAGGGCAGTTCAATGGAATACGATCCTTTGTATGACGGACACATCACACAGTCATCAAAATAAAAATCTACCGTTTGATCATTGATCACAAAGTTGTTTTTCACATCAAAAAAATCAGTATCTGAGATTTCCCAACTCTCATAATACTGCTCTGAATTTTTTATTTTTTGTGTTATTTTTTCATTTATTAGCGCCAACAACTCATCTTCAGACCTACTTTGAGCACCTGCTATGAGGCTAAAAAATTTCGATGTTTAGGAAATTATGATTTTCAATGAAAGCCTATCACAAGAAATTCTTCTGATTCTACAGACACACTTTTTCATCTATTCACCTCGTTGCGTGATATTTATCAAGCGTTTTATCACTTTAATTTTTTAACTTTAACAGATCAATCAACTTATTCCTCATTCACAATTTCGATAAAGCTATGGACACTAATCTTGACATCATTAAATCATCTGGAGAAAAAGTAAAGTTTTCAATGGATAAACTCCGCGCCTCTTTGGGGAAATCGGGAGCAGACCGCCAAACCCTAAATGATATTATTGATAAAGTGAAGGTCGAATTATACGATGGCATTTCAACCAAGGAAATCTATAATAGAGCATTTGCCTTATTAAAAAAGAAAGAGGGTTATTTGGCATCAAAGTATAAGCTTAAAAAAGCAATCTATGAGTTGGGGCCAACAGGCTATCCGTTTGAACGTTTTATAAGTGCAATTTTAAAATATTCGGGTTATAATACGCAAGTCAGCGAAATTATGCAGGGTCATTGTGTTAAGCACGAAATTGATGTTGTTGCGGTAAAAAATGGAAAGACCACGCTTATCGAATGCAAATTTCATAGTGAACAAGGCAGAAATTGCAATGTTAAAGTACCTTTATACATCGCGTCACGCTTTAAAGATATCAAAATCCATTGGGATTCAAAATCACATGACACCAAATTAGATGTCGGCTGGGTGGTGACCAACACCTGTTTTACCGAAGATGCCTTACAATACGGAAATTGCATCGGCCTGTACCTTTTAAGTTGGGATTACCCCAAAAATGATGGGTTGCGAAATCGCATTGACCGACTCGGATTATATCCCATAACGGTGTCCACCTTATTGACCAATCGCGAAAAACAGTTCCTATTAAGCAGAAATGTGGTGCTCTGTAAAGACTTGATCGGCGATGTTTTTTTCTTGGACCATCTCGGGATTTCAGAATCCCGTAAAGCAAAAATTCAGAATGAGATAAAAATGCTATGTAAAATCTAAAATTATGGACAAGCATGTAAAAGTAAGTTTCCTGGGGGCCTCCAATGTTGTGACGGGGTCTAAGTTTCTGATTGAAACCTCCGAAAAAAATATAATGATCGATTGTGGTATGTTCCAAGGTTTAAAGGAACTGCGCGAACTCAATTGGGAGGATCTTCCAGTTGATGTCAGCGGCATTGATGTCGTTCTGCTCACGCATGGACATCTCGATCACGTAGGCTACTTACCACGCTTGGTCAAGCAAGGTTTTAATGGGAAAATTATTGGAACCGAACCTACTTTGGCGATTGCTGAAATTATTTTGAATGACAGTGCTAAAATCCACGAGGAAGAAGCCAAAAAAGCCAATGACGAAAAATACACCAAGCACAATCCAGCGCTGCCTTTTTATACCGTTGCAGAAGCAGAAAAAACCATACGTATGTTTGAAGTGGAAATGCCAGGCAAATGGATCACTTTATCCGAGCATATCTCCTATCGTTTTCAATACAACGGACATATTCTTGGGGCCACCTTTATAGAATTGGACATTAATTCCAAACGCTTTGTGTTTTCGGGAGATATTGGCCGAACTGATGATTATTTACTGGAAGATCCAAAACGCCCAGAATGGGCCGACTTCCTTTTTATTGAAAGTACCTATGGCAATAAACTCCATCCAGAAGAGGATGTGGATCAGATTCTTGCTGATATTATTGTGGAAACCCTTCACAAAAACGGCAATTTGGTTATCCCTAGTTTTGCGGTAGAGCGACTTCAAACCTTGATGTTTATTCTATGGAAATTATATCAGAAAAATAAAATTCCCAACATTCCCATTTTTGTGGATAGTCCAATGGGAAATAATGTTTTGGAAGTTTTCAGACGCTTTCCAAAATGGCATAAACTTTCGGAATCTGATTATAATGCCATGTGCAATCATGTCACTATTATTGAATCTTATAAGGACACCTGGAAAACAATTGATGACAAACGCTCTAAAATAATCATAGCAGGAAGCGGCATGGTTACTGGCGGACGCGTTTTGACTTATTTAGATCATCTTATTGAAGATGCTTCCACTACAGTTTTGTTAGTCGGTTATCAGGCAGAAGGCACTCGCGGACGACAACTTTTTGACGGCGCTTATGAAATTAAATTTTCCGGAAAATATCATCCCGTAAAAGCTACGATTAAACATTTGGACAGTCTGTCGGCCCATGCGGACCAAAATGAATTGCTGCATTGGATGAGTGACATCAAAAACATCCCAGAAAAAGTATATCTCATTCATGGCGAGCCCGCTGCTTTAGATGCGTTTAGAGTCAAAATAAAAGACACTTACCATTGGAATGTTTGTATTCCAAAAATCTCTGATGTGGAAGATATCAACATTTAAAATCGTTATTGTCAGGAAAAGAATTAAGACACTTCGACAAGCTCAGTAACCGCCACTGCGTTGATAGCACATAGAACATGGATTTATGCCGTAAAGCATTGGGATCAAAATTTAAGACCCCCTCCTAATCCCTGAGAAAGTTTTGGCGATTTTGAAAACAGATTGAAAGTCTGTTGCATTCGTGAAATTTATAGTAAACATTACGCGACTATTCAGGGAATGAACTAATCCGTGAAAATTAGTGAAATTCGTGTCAAAATTTTTAAAAGCTAAAAGCGAAATGTATAAAACACATAGTTTAAGTTAATTTGAACCCAAATAAAATCAGATTTTTAGCCATAAAAAAGAAAGTGTCTCAATACTTCCTGAACCCTTGTGAGATTTGCATATTTGAAGATCACTCTTTTATAGGAGTCCGAGTACAAAATATAAAAAAAGCCGTTCCAATTAGTATTGAGACGGCTTCTTCAATTTCTCTAAATTATATAGGAAACTATTTTTGGTCTATTTGACATCAAAAACCAAATCCACCTCTTTTGGAGGTAAACACTGAGTATCATTACAAACCATAAATTCAACCACTGCATTTACTTTAAAAGCCTTATTGTTTTTGACTTTAATACGTTGTTTAAAATCGGCCGTTTTAGCAAAATATTTGATGCGCATATTAAAAACTTTGTCATCTATTTCATGACCAGTGCCTTCCTTGGTATTTCCTTTTTTAAGGTAATTAGCGTTGCCTTCAAAAACAAAACTTGTAGGCACAGGACCATCTTTAGGAACCGTTTGCGAATAGAGGTGCCATTGGCCCTGAATTGTTGCCGTAGCGACCAACTCATACTCTGTATCGGAAATTTTAGTAACCGATGTTTTCCATTTCACTGGATCATGGATCTGCGAAAAGGCTTGGACACTAAATAAAACTAGAAATAGACACACAACATTTTTCATAATACTGAATTTTTAATTTGACGGTTTAACAACGATTTCAGAAGTATCTGCACCATTGAGTACTTTACTTGTAAATTCTTTGATGTCATTTACTGAAATATTATTAATGATATCTTCGAAATTAGCAGGATCATTCATATCATAATTTTCACGATAAAAATTAGTCAAAACTCCCATATCATATTGGTTAAAACCTTTTTCTTGACCACGTTCCTTTAGATAATTAGTGGTGGTTTTGTCCAAATCTGATTGATTGATATCTCCAGCGGCAATTTTAAGCAGTTCTTCCTGAACAATACTGACCAATTTATCAACTTTTTCTGGATTACAATCAAAATCAACCACAATAATAGCTTTTTCTACCGGGCGTTTAATTAGCCCAGCATAAGCGCTGGCGCCATAGGTACCACCTTCCTGCTCTCTTAAAGTTTCCATGTATCGCAATGTAAGTATATCGCCAAGGGCGCGCGCGACCAATTCATCCTTAAGATTGAATTTAAAATCATTTTTATAGGTAATTCTTACGCTGCTTTTAGGATCTTCCATCTTTAAGTGAATTTCCTTATCAATAGTTTTGCTCAACCATGGACTCGAATTATCCTTGTAGTTTTCTGTTTGTTTTTTCGTTGGGATGCTGGCAATGTACTTTTCTAACAAGGGCTTTAACTGCTCTTTTTTAATATCACCAACAATAAAAAACTCAAAATCAGAAGCATTCTCAAAACGTTTGGCATACACGTGCTGCATAGCTTCAAAAGATATTGAGTTGATATATTCGTGCGTGAATAAAGGTTGCTTCGGATTGTTTTTTCCGTAAAACGCTACTTTGATACTATCGCTTATTTTCTCGTTGATATTATTAGTTCGACTGATTAAATAATTTTCTAAATTACCAACAAGCACCTCAAAAGCATCTTTATCAAATCTTGGTTTTGCAAATCGTAAATAGGTCATTTGCAACATGGACTCAACCTCTTTAGTTGATGAAGACCCATAAACAACTTCAGAAATATCTGAAATATAAATTCCAGTTGATGCTGTTTTTCCAGCAAGCACTTTCGATAAATCATTACTCGAGTAATCTCCTAATCCTGATGCTCGTACTAAGCTGTTCAAATAATTAGCGGAAGATAGGTTGGCGTCATCCACGAGAGAATAACCGCCATAACTCACTGCGTTTAGTTCGACATCATTTTTATTTTTGTCCGCAAATTTATAATGTACTTTAATGCCATTGCTCAAGGTAAAGGTGGTTGACCCCGTAGCCTTATTAGCTTTCTCAGATTTGATTTTACCTTTTTTGATTTTCAGATCTCCCAACAAAGTCTTGCCGCTGAACGCATCGGCGTAAGCTGTAAGCGATGGATCACTTTCAGCAGAAGCAATGATTTGAAGTGCTTCGTCTTCGGTAAGGTTTTTGTTGCCATTAGCGCCGGTTGCGGTTATATATCTGTTTTTGGCTGTATAAAGACTTTTTATTTTGGCGTGCATCTCTTCAACAGAAAGTGCCTCAAATATTTGTTGTGCAAGGGCGTATTCTTTTGCAATATCCGTCATTGTACTGTTTTCCAAATAATTTTTTTGGATCATATTCTGAATGGAAGCGTGCGATCGATCATTCAATTTACTGATTTGGTTTTCATAGGAATTTTTGAACTTCGTAATCGATCTGTCAATTTCTTCTGATGTAAATCCGAATTTTACAGCACGATTAAGTTCTTTCATGACCGTTTCAAAAGCGGCATGCTGTTGATCCGGTTTAGGCGATATCGCTAACATAAATTCATCGGTAGCTCTAGAGTTGTCGCCATAATTCACATAGACTCCTAAAAAAGTAGCATCTGGCTTTATACTTAATTCTTTCAATCGATCAGAAAGCATCATGGTAGCCATTCTATTCAGCAAGGATTCTTTCAAATCGGTCACAGTTTCATCTCCTAAATTTTTTGGATGTCTAATTCCGAAGGTAATTTCTGCAGTGGTTACTTCTTCATCGCTCGCCGAACTGAACATCAATTTGTCGTTTTCAGGAATACTCACGATAAAACGTTCTCTTGGATTATCGACCGCAGGAATTGGAGAAAATAATGTCTTTATTTTAGACTCAACATCCTCGACGTTAACATCACCAATTATGGCGATAGCTTGTAAGTCTGTTCTATACCAATCATGGTAAAAATCTCTGAGCGCTTTATATTTAAAATTATCTACCACTTCCATTAAACCAATTGGCATTCGTTGGGCGTATACCGTATTGTTGAATAATGTTGGCAAACTCTTCTGAAAAATTCGCATTGGGCCGTTTTGGCGTGTTCTCCATTCTTCCTTAATAACCCCACGTTCGGCATCAATTTCATCATCTTCCAATGATAAATAGTTGGACCAATCCCGAAGTATCAATAAACAGGTATCTACAAGTTCTGGCGTGTTTGGAATGTTGTCCATATTATAGACGGTCTCATCAAAAGAGGTATAGGCATTGATATCTTTACCAAAAACGGCACCATGCTTTTGAAGCGTATTTAAAACGCCCTTGTCGGGAAAATTATCCGTTCCATTAAAAGCCATATGCTCAAGAAAGTGAGCCAAACCTTGTTGGTCATCATTTTCAAGAACCGACCCAACATTTTGAATGATATAGTAGCTGGCAGCATCTTTGACAACCCCAGTTTTATAGATGTAATAGGTAAGACCATTCGGCAAAACGCCTTTGGTAACCCGATCGTTTTCTGGTAAGGGTTGATTTAGAATTGTGTTTTGCGCCATCAAACTCATGCTGAGCAAAAAACTAAAGAGAATGGTAAATTTCTTCATTATTATTTTAGTGTTTTAAATTACAAACCGAAATGGTTGTAGGTTATACACTAGCATAACGCAATAAATTGATTTCACCCTTAGCTGTAAATGTTAAGAATGTATTAAATGTTCGAATTTTGCTCAAAATCCATCTGCATTCATTCAAACATTTTGGATTTTGATATTAAAAAGAAGCGCTAAGCATATGAAGATAAAACTCAAGATAAGAGCCGTTAATTCTAGAACTTAAGATTTCCTTAGAAAACAAAGAGATTAAATCGCATAAAAAAACCTTGCATGGGTTAGCATACAAGGTCTTTAAAGTTAAATAGTGGTTGGGTGGTTTTTTATTTCTTTAAAATTTTAAACGTTTGTTCTGAGGCTTCTGAAGAGAGTTTTAAAATATACAATCCAGAACTTAAATTAGATACGTCAATCGTATTATCGTGTGACAGCGTGGTTGAAAATTGCTTTCCTAAAACATTATAAAGTTTGACGGATTGCACAGGACTTTTTGATTTTAAAAAAATCTTATCGGACACTGGATTTGGATAAACCTCAACTGTAAAGTTTTCAAAATCGGGCGTAGAAAGTTTTTCACATTCTGGATTTGTACCCGCAACCATGGAAAGCACGCCAGCATTAACTGCCCAATTCTGCCAAATTCCACCATTGCCGGTTTGCCAATCGGACAAATCAAAATAGTTCGTTCCAGCGGTTGTGCCAGATACTTTATAGACTTTCATGGCTTCTCCTCCTCTATTCCAGGTCAAAGGTTGAAACTTTACAATAACTTCTGGCGCAAAATTTGTAGTGCAATTCGCCTGTAAAAAATAAGCTGATCCAGGCCCATAGACGGATGCTTTTCCATCGCTATCTACAGTAATCGCAGTATCTTCATCGCAACCGATTCCAAAGGAACGTCGATTATTATCTTTTGCAAAACGGGCTAAAAACACACTCAGTCGGCCTTGACGATTGCGTTGGGCAAAATGCGAATCGGTAATCACATCTTCCATAAACGGAATCTTCAAAAAGTCATTATAACCTAATGCTATCGCTGGATGATACGGATTAAGTAAGGCGCCAGCACTTTCAATGCTGCCAAATTCAGCGGAAAAATAAGAACTTCCCATAATTGCCAATCCTGCACTAATTCCGCCAATTACTCCTTTTTTAGTATTGATGAAGGTATTTAAGGCATCTTCCATGGCATTGCCCTTAAAATATTTGACATAATCATATTGATCTCCACCAGCAAACCAAATGGCTTCTGCATTGGCAACTTTTTCAAGTACGTATGGATCAAGAGCACCAGCTGCGTTATTAATTACAAAAGTTCTTACGGAATTGATGGTCACACCCAACTGGGAATACATAAAATTATTATAACCATCTGCTCCTGAAGCTCGCAATACCAACACATCGCCACCGTTGGCCTGAGCCAAAAACCATTTCATGGCCTCGCGCTGGTCAATATTGCCACCCATTAAAACGATTCCCGATAGATGATTGGTGGTAACATCTGTGGCATTTCCGGTAAGGAATTCGGTGTAATTCTGAGCAAACAGCGCTTGAAAACTCAGTAAAAATAAAAATGTAATTTTCTTCATATGCCCTTTATTTCGCATTCTATTTCTTCTGATTAACTAAACGGTAGAGCATTACCGCCGTAATTTTAGCTTGGGTTGCCACTGTGCGCAAATCGCCAATTTCTTCAATCGTATGATCTCCAGAACCGCCGGTCAAACCTAAACCATCCAATGCCATATCCACATATCCCGAAGTAAATGAGATATCGGCAGCGCCTGCATTCCTTGGGTTGACCGCTTCTACAGCGCCAAAACCTAAATCTTGACTGACGCCATCATAAAACTTTAATAGTTTAGTATTGCCATCCGTCAATCCCAACGGCGGATATCCGCCCTCCACAAAAATCAATTCTGCAGTCGTGTTAGGGTAATTATTAGATGCAATTTCTCTCATGATTTTATGAGCTCTTTCCAATTGCTCTAAAGAAGTTGCGCGAAGGTCGCCATGTACAATCGCATGTTCCGCCACGACATTATCTTTTCCGAATGCTGTACCTCCTGTTAAGTCGTCATTAACTTTCAAATCGGTTCCACCAAGGATAAACCCTGGATTAAAGGTCAAATCCTTTTCTTTGGATAACTGTAAATAAAATTCATTCAAAATTCGGGAAGCTTCATAAATAGCACCTACGCCAATATCCTCCGTGAAAATTTGCGAGGAATGCGCCGGAACTCCGGTCACTTTTAATTGCCATTCGGAGGATCCTCTTCGAGAAACCACGATGGTTTTAGGATTGTTGTCGCCATTTTCAAAACCTAAAGCTATGTCGGCACGTTTGGCACCTTCAATTAAATCTTTTTTTGAAAGTTCAATCGGTTCACCACTTTTTTCTTCATCGCCCGTCATGATAATTTCGATGGACATATCATCTAAAACCCCAGCTTCTTTTAAAGCTTTCATGGCTAAGATGATAATGACGTCGCCACCTTTCATATCGGCAACTCCTGGACCTTTCATCATATTCTTATCGAGCATGGTATATTCCTGAGATGGACTGTCCAATTCAAAAACGGTATCCAAATGTCCAATCAATAAAAATTTAGGCCCCTTTTTGCCTTCACGTTTAGCAATCAAATGTCCGGCGCGATTGTAAGCTTCGCCATTGGTCAATTCTGTTTGAAAGCCGAGTTGATCCAATTCGGCTTTGAACAATTCGCCCACTTTTTTCACGCCTTCAAAGTTCATCGTGCCACTATTGATATTCACTGCTTTTTTAAGCAATTCAATGGAAGCGTCTAAATGTTGATCGACCGATTTTACAATTTTATTTTCCATTTTCCCTTTTTGTGCAAATGTAAACGTGCCTAAAAACAGAACTGAAAGCACTAAAATTGTTTGTGATGTTTTTTTCAAAATGATCAGCTTAATTAAGTTTGAATTTTTCTCCTGGTAAATAGACATTCAATTGAAGGTCATGTGCGCCCAGTTTATCGGCATGCACATTTTTTGAACGCTTGGGATTTTTTAGTACAATAACTTGTGAATCGCCTATGATTTCAGCGTAGTTACCACTTACCAAAATGGCTGTGGCTTCATCAATACCGATGCCTAGCATTTCAGGATGTTCAATAACCGCACTGATCAAGCGGTTGTAACGACTGCGTTTTACAAAATGCTGATCGATGATCACGTTGGTCAACATGCCTAATCCCGTCATAATTTCGATATTATCGGCCTCAATATTCCTGAAAGTTGACGAATAATCCGGATGTTTGAGTTCGTTTCCAGTAATCATCAACTTGCTCATAACCGCTGCTCCTGCGCTGGTACCAGCAATTACACCGCCTTTGGCGTAGGATTCATGAATCGCTTTTTCGATCGCAGTTCCAGCAACAATATCCATAAATCGATTTTGGTCGCCTCCTGAAATATAAATCATTTTGGCATTTCTAATGGAATCCACTTTAGATGTGGTCAAGACCTCACCTTTCACAAAATCCAAACCGAAAATATTTTTAATGCCTTTCTCGATAAATTGTTTTCCAGAATAATAAATGGCCGAATCCGGTTCAGCGCTCGACATGGGCAAAATAATGGCGTAGCCCGATTTATCAATCCCTGATTCCTTTATAATCCGATCCACCATTGCTGAAGGTCTTGACCCGCCACCAATGATTACTAATTTCCCTTTAGCTTTTGAATCTTGCGCATTTATGGGAGTGCTATAAAACACACTCCCGATAAACATACAGATTGCTATTAATCCTTTTAACTTTGTCATTATTGTCTTTTTCCGATGACGATACCATTGGTACCTGCTGTTGCTTTATAATAAATTTCTGCTTGACTGCCATCGAGGTTGGCGCGCATCATATTATTTACCCGTCGATCTCCCCAATAAATTTTTTGTCCATAAGGGTCATATGCTAAACCATAAACCACACGAGAAATTCCTACGGCAATGGTCGTAATTCCGGTACCATCCAAGTTAGCCGATTTGATTCGAACATCTCCCGAACCAACATATTCATCGTAATAAATACGATCACCGACCACCATGATACTTGCACCTTCAATGCCAGGGATAATTTCTTTTTCTCCTGTGCCATCCAGGTTTTTAGACCATACACCGCCGTCATAATTGATCCAATAAAGTTTTCTGTTGACCAAATCAATCGCCAATCCGTCAGGATCATTTGCTTGACCGGTTACGAAATCCTCTTTTTGCGTAAGCACATTACTGCTCAAATCGGCACGTTGAATGCCTGTAGTCGTGTTCCAGTAAATTTTGTTCTCCTGATAATCAAAAGCCATGGCAATTGGTTTATCCAAACCTGTTCTGAAATCCTCCACCTCGCTACCATCAAGATTGGCTCTTAAAATTTTATTCGCGCCGTAATCACTGATGTATAATTTATTATGCAACGTGTCGATCGCCATACTATAGGACGTTTGGGTGGTTAAACCATTTATTTGCGTAAAGATTGGCGCCTGAGTATTGATCAGACCTTGATAGACCTTAGTCCCATCGGTATAATAAATTGGCGTTCCTGTTGCATTCGGATCTTTAACAACGATGGTTTTTGAAGATTCCCTAATCTCTAAAGATTCTGAAGTTTTCACTACCAAATTCACAACATATACGCCTGCTTCAGCATAGGTATAAGTCGGATTGGTTTCTGAAGATGAATCTCCATTTCCGAAATTCCAGTAAAACACAGCAGTTCCAACCGTTGTGGGCACAATAGACGTATTGGTAAAAGTTACCGTGGCCGGTGCAAAATCATCGTTACTCATCTTATAAGTAAACGAAGGCACCGTACTTGCTGGTGGCACTGGGAAATCATCTTCCGTACACGACTGAAAGCTGATCCCAATAACCATTATAAAATATATTATAAAAGAATTTTTCATCTGTTGTTGTTTTATTATTTAACTAGTACAAGTCCTCTTACACTTCCTAATCCTGATTTTAAGGTTACTTTGTTGGATCCATCCAAATCAGCACTATAGATTTCTCCGGTATCACGTCCGCCCCAGTATAATTTATTGTCTTCAATATCTATTTGAATTCCGTAAATCCGCGTCGCTTTAGCAGCAACGATTTCAATATTTGATCCATCCAAATTTGCTCTTTTTAACGATCTATTGTCCTCATAATACACTTTGTTATTAACGGTATCAACGGCCACAGCATATCCAAAAGCTTCTGAAATAATTATAGAAGGATTTGATCCATCCAAATTGGCGACATATAGATCCTCATCTTGGGCATCATAAACATACATTTTACCATTTTTAAGATCGAGTGCTATCCCTCTCAATGAAGCATCTGGCATATTTATAATACCAATTTCGGCATTTGTCCCATCTAAATTAGCTCTTGAAACATTGCCCGCATCATCTACCCAATATATTTTATTTCCTGCAACATCTAGCGCAATGGTATAAGGATCGTCGAGGTTTTCAACAATCACCTCCAAATCAGAACCATCACGGTTCATTCTCCAAATATTTCCAAAAGGACTGGTATCAAAATCACTAAAGTAAATTTTATCATGAGTAGCATCATAAGCCATGCCCACACCAGCTCTACCTGCTAAATCTACCACATCACTAACGGTTCCTGAACCATCAAGAATGAGTTTTCTCATAAAGCTGCTCACAGCATCGATATAATATATTTCTGCTGGTGATTCTGGTGCCATTCCAATAATTACTTCTTTAGTAAAAGTATTTGAGCCCCCAGCACCGTTGGCAGTAAGCGTTACGGTATAAGTTCCGGCTGAAGGAAAAGTATAGGATGGATTTTCTTCAGTAGAGGTGGCGTTATTTCCAAAATTCCAGCTATAGCTCGTAGCGCCTAAAGAGGTATTGGTAAATTGAATTGGAATTTTAGCAATCAGATTTTCTTCGTCGGCTACTGTAAAACCACTGGCTGGCGTGACCTTAATTTCCATATTAGAAATTGTAGATCCACCGGAACCTGTCGACACCAAGCTTACCAAAAACACATTGCTGGATTGGTAGGATTTTTTTGGCGATACTTGATTAGAAGTTGTGCCATCTCCAAAACTCCATAGATATGCCGTAGCATTCTGGGAGTTATTGGTAAATTGAATGTCTTGGCCTATTTTAACTTCTTTCGCGCTAGCCGTAAATTCTGCTTGCGATTGTGGCTGTAGTGCATCATCATCGCTTTGGCATGAAACCAATGCTAACGAGAAGAAACTTATCAGGATGTAATTTAGAAATTTAGTTTTCATATGTAGATATTTTATATGTGGTCATTAGTTGATTAGTATCCAGGATTTTGTGTCATTCCTGGATCATTATTGGTTTGGATTTCATCCGATGGAATTGGAAATAAGGTTTGGTTAATGCTGTTGACGTTTGGTAAAACAGCAACTGCGCGTTCTGTTCTTACCAAATCAAACCATCTTTGGCCTTCAAAAGCAAACTCTATACGTCTTTCCTTTTCAATGATTCTCTGTAATTGTGAGATGGAACCTTCGGCCGTTGGGCTCAAATTTGCGCGCAATCTAATCTTGTTGATATCATTTTGAATCGCAGCGATATTGGCTCCCGTTTTACTGGCTTCCGCTTCCGCTCTGATCAAATACATATCTGCCAATCTTAACACGATAAAGTTATCCGCGCCCAGACTTAAATCGTCGTATTTAATGGCATAAGCACTGGTGCCTGCAAAAGCAATGGAGGTTGCGTAACGTTTATCTCCAGGTTCGTAAGCGGCCAATAAATCTTTGGAAGGCTCTACTTCGCGTCTCCCATTTAAAGAGGTTGGAAAATTATATTCTGCAATTCTGTTGCGTTCTGTTTGAGAAAAATAGATTTCAAAAATGGATTCAGCAGATTGATCTGCCGCAAACACATCGGCATAATTCCCCAACAAGGTATAACCACCATTATCGATTACTTCAGTAGCTAAAGTCGCCGCTTGGGCATAATCCTTTTTATACAAAAACACACGTGCCAATAAGGCTTTTGCTGCATATTTCGAGGTTCTTACTTTGTTACCTGAAGCTGGAAGATTTTCAGATGCAAATAACAAATCATTAATGATTTGGCTATACACCTGCTCGACCGGATCTCTTGGCACGTCCAAATTCCCAACGCCTACTGTTGGCGTAATCTTAATTGGAATGGCGCCAAAGTAATTCATTAAATTAAAATGGCTCAAAGCTCTGATAAAATACAGTTCGCCCAAAGCCTTGTTCCTTTCGGCATCCGTCATATTTGGAATTCCTGGTACCTTATCAATAACGTTATTGGCCACATTGATACTGCCGTACATCGCTTTCCACATACCGCCCACCGATCCGTTTTCAGGAAGGATATTGTTGTTGGCAATCTCTCTATATTCACTGGCGGTCGCACTGATGGGATGCGATAAATTATCAGCCGCTAAATCTGGAAAAATGACATCCGATCTGCCGTAATAACTTAAGGACTGTAAATAGGAATAAGCTCCTAAAATACCTTTATCAATATCTTCTTTAGTCTTAAAGGCTGCACTTGCGTCAATGGAACTTTTTGGCTCCACATCCAATACATCACAGGAAAACAAGGTAGCCGTCATTATAAAAAATAATAAAATATGCTTTTTCATCTTTTTTTAAAGTTTTAAGTTGATCCCTAAGGTGAATGTTTGTGCTTGTGGATAGGTAAAGAAATCAGTTCCAATAACTGAGTTGTCATCACCTCTATAATTAACCTCAGGATCCAAACCTGTATATTTTGTAAATGTGAATAGGTTCTGCGCACTGGCATAAACACGGATAGAAGTAAAGAATGTTTTTCTTAAAATCTCATCATTCAATGTGTATCCCAAAGTGACATTCTTGAACCTTAAATAAGAACCATCTTCTATATATCGTGAAGACACACGTTTGTTTTGTGCTGCTTTTACAGGATCGGTGGTTGCTCTTGGAATGTCAGTCACATCTCCTGGTTGTCTCCATCGTCTTAAGACCGCGGTGGTTTGGTTGTCGCCACCTTGTAAGGATTCCAAGAATAATCTGGTACCGTTAAAAACATCGTTTCCTTGAGAACCTTGTAAAAAGACACTTAAGTCAAATCCTTTATAAGAAAAGTTATTGGTCAATCCGTAAATAAAATCTGGATGTGGATTGCCAACAATGGTTCTATCTTCAGAAGTAATGACGCCATCAAAATTAGTATCGGCAAAAACGATATCTCCTGTGGATGGATCAACGCCCAACGATTTAAAACTGTAGAAAACACCAATAGGTTGGCCTTCCATGATGCGGTTACCACCTCTTCCAATATCATCAATCGGCTGTCCGTTGTAAAGTTCCAATACTTTATTTCGGTTTCCAGAGATATTAAACTGCGTGTTCCAGCTGAAATCGCCGATGAAGTTTTGAGTGGCCAAAGTTAATTCCAGACCTTTATTTTCAACCTTTCCTACGTTTTGAGTGATTGACGAAAATCCAGAGCTTGATGGCAATGGTCGGCTCAATAATAAATCCTTGGTTTGTTTATTATAATAATCTGCGGTAAGCGTCACGCGACCATTAAACAAGCCTAAATCCATACCCACGTTAAATTGTGCGGTACTTTCCCACTTTAAATCTGGGTTGGGAATATTGCTTGGATAAATTCCAGGTAAACCACCATAAACGGTCGTGCCGTAAAGTTCAGAAAACAAGAACGGACTGATATCATCATTTCCTGTCAATCCATAACTCACACGAAATTTCAAGTCAGAAACTGGCTTTACGTTCGCCATAAAATCTTCTTTAATCACACGCCAAGCAAGCGATCCTGCTGGGAAGAAACCGGTTTGGTTGTTACCACCAAATTTTGTAGACGTATCCCATCGTCCTGTGAATGAGGCGATATATTTGTCATCAAAATTATAATTCAAACGTCCAAAATAAGAACGCAATCCAGATTCCGTAGCGCCAGAACTTGCTGAAACAATGGTGGCGGCTGAATTGAGATATTCTAAACTGTCATCGGCAAAATCCTGACCTCTGATGTAGGAGGACGTACGCTCATAACTTTCAAAACTATAGCCCAATAACCCGTCTACATTATGTTTCCCGAAATTGTTACTATACTTTAAAAGGTTGTTGGATACGATGTTCGTAACGTTGGCGTAGGTTTCAAATCCTAATCCATTATACTTTGCCCCTTGCACCGTTTTTTTGTTTTCATAGGAATGTTCTCTGAAACTCAAGAAATCCACACCCCATTTGGAAGAAAAGGTCAGATGATCAACAATATTCCAATCGACATAAAAGTTAGAATTGGTTCTGTAGGAAAAATTAACAGAAATCGCTTCATTAGCAATGGAAACCGGATTTGAATAAGGACCCGTCTGATTATAAGAACCATCTTCATTATACACTGGGAAAATTGCTGGAGTTGAAATACCATTTGGTAAAGGTCCGTGAAGGGTTTGGTCACTTTCAACGCGATTGGTCTTAGCGTAAGTCAAACCGATACTTGTACCGATCGTGAAGCGATCGGAAAGTTGGTGGTCAATGTTGGCCCGCGCATTCAATCGGT
Organism: Gelidibacter sp.; assembly: GCF_039916245.1. GTDB lineage: Bacteria > Bacteroidota > Bacteroidia > Flavobacteriales > Flavobacteriaceae > Gelidibacter. Next base: position 3,933 of record NZ_JBDSLS010000306.1, on the reverse strand, counting down.
TATAATCTGTACCAATCAAAATTCCTTCTTGATCAAATAGAGTTCCACTGATAAAAAACTTAGTTTTTTCTGAACCGCCCGTGGCAGACACCTCGTAACTACTGATTGGTGCCTCTCTAAAAATCACATCCTGCCAATTGGTATCGACCGTGATATTATTCATTTGCTCTGGCGTAAAAACCGTAGTTCCTGTCAGATCATTTCTATATTCCATCCATTGTTTGGCGTTGAGCATATCCAATTTGTTCCAGGCGCGCTGCATCCCAGAAAACACATTGACACTCACTACCGATTGTTGTGCTTTACCACGTTTGGTCGTAATCAACACAATCCCGTTGGAAGCTCTTGCACCGTAAATTGCCGTTGCAGAAGCATCCTTCAAAATACTGATGGAAGCAATTTCATTAGGATTTAAATCGGACAAGGCACTTGAACCTTGACCAGAAAAGCTCAATTGGCCAAAATCTCCAGTAGTTACTGGAATTCCATCAATAATATAAAGCGGTTGACTAGAGCCACTGATGGAAGTTAATCCACGAATACGTACCGACATTTCGCCACCTGGCGTTCCAGAGTTTTGCATGACCTGAACTCCAGAAGCCTGTCCTTGAAGAATACCATCTACTGATGATAATGGCAAACCTTCAATTTGCTTTGAGCTAATAGCCGTCACGGCATCACTGATTAACGATTTCCGTTCCGTACCATAGCCAATAACCACAATCTCTTCCAAGGCCATATTATCAGCACTCATCGTTACTTTGACCGTTGAAAGCCCGTCGATGGACACTTCCTTGGTCACAAAACCTAAATAAGAAATGAGCAAAGTTTTTGCATCAATAGGAACCGACAATTCAAAATTCCCATCAAAGTCGGTGGTCACACCTTTATTCGTATTCTTGATTTGAACTGTAGCACCCATTAAAGGCACTCCAGCATCATCTGAAACGGTACCTTTTATAATGCGTTGCTGTTGCTTTTGGCCAACGGTCTTACTTGCTTCCATCGTTGCATCTTCTTTAATGACCACTTGTCTCAGATCAATTTCATAAAGCAAATTGGTGTTTTTTAAAGCCGCATTCAAAATAGTTGCCACGGTAGCATTTTTCAGTTTCAACGATACTTTATGCCTTAAAACATCATCTTTATAGAAGAATATGAATTCACTTTTAGTTTGAATTTCATTAAATAATTCTTCCAAGGAAACATCCTTAACATTGATATCCATTTTGGTTTGGGCCTTCGAGAAATTCGCAAAAGCGGATCCCAAACCAAGGGTTACTAGTAATAGGAAAACTCGCATCATATGTACCAAATAGTATCTAAAAGATTTTATCCTTTTAAAAGAATAAAGGTTCTCATTTTTATTCATAATTTTGTTTTAGTGGTTAATATTGCTGATTTACAGTGGTATTGATTTTTTTGAATGCTAGAGGATGTTGACGCATCTTCTAGCTTTTTTTAATGGATAGATGTTTTCACTTGTGGTTGGTTTTTAGTTAATAATGAGTTTATTATCTTGAGTTAATTGATAGGCGAATCCGGAAGATTGTGTCGCTTTAATGGTCTGCATGACATTTTCAATATTTTCCTTGACATCTAAATATCCCGAAAAGGTTTCATTAGCCAAATTCTGATCATGAATCACCACTTCGACATTATAATAGCGTGATATTTTTTTCATGATCGATTTCAGCGAATCATTTTTAAAGATAAAAATGCCATCCCGCCACGAAAAATAAGGCGCCGTATCCACTGATTTCGTTTTGATGGCTTTTTCGTTCTTATCAAAAGTAGCCAAGGTGCCCGGAGTAATTTTGATAGATTTTGGTGTATCGAAAAGGTTGTCGTCCGTAAGATTAATCTGAATGCTTCCGCTCTGTAAAACCGTATAAATTGCACTGTCATCCTTATAATTACTGACGTTAAAGACAGTTCCCAAAACTTCGATTTCCTGATGTTCGGATTTGACTAAAAAAGGTTGTTTCTGACGGTGTGCCACTTCAAAAACAGCTTCCCCTTCAAGATACACTTCTCTTTTATGGGCGGAAAAATGCGCCGGAAAGATCAATTTTGAACCAGAATTTAACCACACCTTACTTCCGTCGGACAATACAATTTCTGAACGCTTTCCAAACGGAACGATTAAGGTATTAAAAATCGTTTTTTCCTTATGTGATGTTTTCTGACTTACGGAATGTTCTTTTCCAATCTGCACTTGCTCCCCCGTGCTGGAGTAACTGATGGCTGAATTATCTTCAGCTATTTCAATATTGTGATCGTCACTCAACACCAACTGCACCTTATTGCTAGGTTCCAATTTTTCTACTGTTTTCGCAAAAGCTTCAATGGATGGAGCACTAGACTCTGAAGTATTAAAAATGCCGATTGAAAGCAAGACAACCAAGGCGATTGAGGTAATCCCTATCCCATATTTCAAAAGCCTCCCACGTTTCATATAGCTATATACCGAACCAGTTATGCGTCGTTTTAAGTGCGCCCTCTCTTCTTTTGAAAGCGGTTGAAAATTTATATTTTTTTGTGAATCACCTTTCATATCACTAACTAAAATAGGTTATAAAACACGGCTCTTTCATTGAAATAACAACAAAACATACGGTGTCCTATAGCTATAAGTCAGATAGGTTTAGTTTATAGACACTTTTAATTGAAAAAATTTTAAAAAAGTGATTTTAAGAAGAGAAGCTAAGTAAAAAGTTGCTTTCTTAAGCTCTTCACCGCTCTATAAATAATGGTTCTGGAAGTTTGAACGGAAACGTTCATAATGGCTGCAACATCCTCATAGGAACGTTCTTCAGTATATCTTAAAAACAGGGCTTTCCGCTGTTTTTTACTTAATTTCGTAATGGCTTTCGCTAAATTGTATTCCCTTTTTTCTTCAAATTCTTCAGAACAAATAAGATCTTCAATGGAGGGTTCGTCGCATTTTTCATCTTGATCAAGGAGGAAAGGCACAAAGGCACGGTTTTTATTTTCGACTTTAAGAATGTTGTTTTTTAAGGATCGGAACAGATAGAAGGTCACATTATCGGTTACGGCAAGCGTTTTTCGGTATTTGTACAGATTCAAAAACAGATCATGAATGGCATCCATCACATGACTTTTATCCTTGGAAAATTGCATACCATAAGCAAACAACTCATCAACATAAATGTCATAAAGATCACCCATAGCGCGAACATCACCATCCTTTAGCTTTGCCCACAAAACAAGTGTTCTATTTTTATAGTGCTCCAACCTTAAAAATCTATTGAAAATGAAAGACGCTTTAAAAGAAACTTGATGGTTTCAAAAACCTAACCATCTAACCTGTTTTCATTCAGCAATCAACAAGAAATCAGATCAGGCCTTTCTAAGAGAAAAACGATTACCTCTTATGGAGCTAAAGTATCCATTTTATATGAAAAACGAATAATGCGCATAAAAAATAATTAAATCAGGCTTGAAGTCTAGGTTTTATGTGCTTTTAAAGTTACAAACAAATACCAGAAACCTTGACAAATGCTGTATTACAAGAATAAAAATAAAGAATAATTAATATTTACTGGTCCACCTCTACCTCATGGTCATCAAAACGCCATTGGGTCATGCCACCTTTAAGATCGTAGATTTTGACAAAACCGGCATCCTTAAGTTTTTTGGCGCACTTTGCACTGCGGCCACCTGTACGACAATATAAAATAACTGGCTTTGTTTTGTCCAATTTCTGAATGTCCTGATCAAAAGTTGGCGAATTAAAATCAATGTTTTGTGAGGTTTTTATAAAGCCGTCAATCCTGTCCTTAGCCGATCTTACATCGACCAATTGCACATCATCCATTTCCATCAACGACAGCATCTCTTCGGGCGTTACCAATGTTATTTGGTCATCAGATTCTTTCTTACAACCTATTAAAAGGAACGTAAAAACTA
>NZ_JBDSLS010000305.1:0-9834 GCF_039916245.1 Gelidibacter sp. | reverse complement strand
CCAAAATGCTCTTCAAGATAGTCCAAGGTTTTTGATTTCAAATCGCTTCCCAGAAATATCCCCAATTGGTACATTTTATCTGCCGTGACCTTTCCTACGCCATGAAATTTTCGGATATCCAATGTCTGCATAAACCCTAAAACTTCTTCTGGATTAATCGTCTTTTGACCGTTGGGCTTGTTATAATCGCTGGCAATTTTCGCTACAAATTTATTAACCGATATCCCTGCGGAAGCGGTCAACCCAACTTCTTTGAAAATACGTTCTCTGATTTCTTGAGCAATTAAGGAAGCGCTGTGATTTCCTTTTTTGTTCACAGTGACATCCAAGTACGCTTCATCCAACGAAAGTGGTTCTACCAAATCCGTATAATCTAAAAAAATGGATCGGATTTTATTAGAGATTTCCTTATACCGATCAAAACGTGGAGGAACAAAAATCAATTCGGGACAATTGCGTTTGGCCTGCATACCGCTCATCGCACTGCGCACTCCAAATTTTCGCGCTTCGTAACTTGCCGCAGCCACAACACCGCGTAATTCACTTCCGCCCACGGCAAGTGGTTTACCTTTAAGTTCAGGATGGTCCATTTGTTCCACAGATGCGTAAAACGCATCCATATCTACATGAATGATCTTTCTTATTGGTAAATCGTTTGGCATGCCGTAAATTTATGACATCTTAACGGAACAAAATCTAAAAAATATGGCAAAATCAGCGATCGTTTTGGGCGCAACCGGACTTACTGGAAACATTTTGTTGAAAATGCTTTTGGACGATCTGCGATACAGTGATATTATTGTTTTTGGCAGAAATAGTTGCAATATCAAACATCCTAAATTAGAAGAATATATTATTGATTTATTTGAATTGGAACATTATGCCAGTAAATTTAAGGCCGATGAAGTATACTGTTGCATTGGAACGACAAAGGCTAAAACCTCAGATAAGGAGATTTATTTGAAGATCGACTATGGTATTCCTGTTGCTGCGGCAAAGTTGTGTAAGGCAAATGGGATTGATACATTTATAGTTATTTCGGCTTTGGGAGCTAAAAAGAAGAGTAAGGTTTTTTACAATAGAGTTAAAGGTAAAATGGAAGCTGCGGTATTAGAGCAACAGATTCCGAATACCCATATTTTACAGCCGTCATTAATCACAGGTAATCGTGAGGAATTTAGATTTGGCGAATCCTTTCTTAACTTCCTTATGACTGTTTTTAAACCCATTTTACATATTGGAGACTTGAAACGCTATCTTCCCATTCATCCAGAAACGATTGCCAAATGTATGGTGTGGTTGGCAAATAACACGTATAATTTAGAACGCATAAAATCAAAAAAAATACAGGAATTAGGTGAGTGAATTAATTGAAATAGAACGTAAGTTTTTAGTGTTATCTGACGCTTTTAAATCTGAAGCTTTTAAAAAAACACGGATTGTTCAGGGTTTTTTGAATTCTGATATAGACAGGATTGTAAGAATCAGACTAAGAGACAACGACGGATTCTTGACCGTAAAAGGCAAACCTTCTGAAGATGGATTGTCACGTTTTGAATGGGAAAAGCAAATCTCTAAATCCGATGCGGAAGCGCTTTTGAAGTTATGTGAAAAAGGCTTGATCGATAAGATACGGCACGAGATTAAATGTGGAGATCACGTCTTTGAGGTTGACGAATTTTTTGGAGACAACGACGGACTGATTGTCGCTGAAGTTGAGCTTAAGAATGTGTCCGAAGTTTTTAAGAAGCCGGATTGGTTGGGTGTGGAAGTTACAGGTCAATCAAAGTACTACAATTCTCAATTAATAATACATCCCTTCACGGCCTGGCCAAAGTAATTCAAAGTCAAGTAGGATTTAAGCAGTTTCAAAGAGAGGATCCTTGGGATTTGTATTATAAAAAAGCCACTATTGACTAAATAGTGGCTTTTTTATGGATATTTAAAGAGTTAATCTTTACTACAATCTCGTTGATCTTGCTAATCTTGAGAAAATGCATCAACGGTTTTCATGTCCTTAACACTGTAGGCGTCTCCAATTGATTCTACAGCCTCTTCAAGAGCGATTGGTGTTACTTTGGCGTTGTCATATTCCACCATGGCTAAACGTCTGTCAAAATCAACGACAGCTGATTTTACGCCTTCCATTTTGGCTATTTTCTTTTCAATAGTTTTGGCGCAACCCATTTGGCAGGTCATTCCTTCAATTGCAAATTCAGCTTTTGCGTAGGTCGCATTAGGATCCATTTGTTTTTCTGAAACAGTTGTTGGTTGGGCCATTTCAACTGTTTTTATTTCTGGTTGTGCACTGTCTTTACAGCTCACTGAAAATAATGCCAGGGTTGTAAGCAGGGCCAAAGTCTTTAATGTTTTCATATGTAGATATTTATTGTTTTTTAACGGTTATATGGAATTCGCAAATCTTCTTTCGTGTTTGTGGCCAAATTTTTATCATGCTCATTTCATAACTTAAGATAGTTAAAACTCCAATTGAGTTATCGATTATTTAAATAGTGGTAAATAACAAAATTAAGAAATATTCACGTTGTTTGCACGCAGAATATATATTAAAACCTGACGAGACTTAAAAGATGAAAGGAATACCAGTGAAATGGTTTTATCTGATAGCGCTTGCCTTCGTTTGGGGCAGCACTTTTATATTGATGAAAAAAGGATTGATGGGGATGGGGCCTTATCAATTGGGAGCGTTGCGAATTGTTTTAACAACCTTGTTTCTATTTGTTTTTGGCTATAAGGCAATTCTACATATAGAAAAGGCTCAGTGGAAGTGGCTATTGGTGTCTGGATTTATAGGTTCTTTTTTCCCTGCTTTTTTTCTAGCACTTGCAGAAACTCAAATAGACAGTTCGGTGGTTTCGATTATTAACTCTTTAATGCCCTTAAATACGGTGTTGTTGGGATTTGCGATTTTTGGAATCGCTTCTACCAGACGCCAGGTTGCGGGAGTCATTGTCGGATTTATAGGTACCTCATTACTCATTTTTAAGGGCGCAGAACTTCATCCCAGTCAAAACTATGTATACATATTGTTTGTAATACTCTCCACAGTAATGTATGCTGCCAATGTTAATATCATTAAGCGCTATCTTCAGGATGTGAAACCTGTGTATATCGTCATAGGCAATTATATGACTATTTTTATTCCGGCATTGTTGGTACTGTATTGGTCAGAATTCTTTACGGAAAGGACCTATGCACACCCCGATTTCAAGATGGCTATTTTTTATGTTGCTATTCTTGCTGTGTTTGGCACTGCATTGTTAAAGGTGTTGTATTATAAGCTTATTCAGATTTCAACCCCGGCATTTTCATCCTCTGTGACTTATTTAATTCCTTTGGTAGCCATAGTTTGGGGGTTGTTGGACGGCGAAAGTTTTAATGCCATGCAAGGACTTGCTGCTGTCATCATCTTAGTAGGCGTGTTTTTATCGCATAAAAGTGAGGCATAAAAAAAGTCTGAAGTTTTATGCTTCAGACTTTAATTTATTATACTCATTGACTTCTTAGTTGAAATCAGCTTCAGTCACACCATTATTAACTTTCACGTTGGTCACGTTCATTTTAATGATTTGTGGTCCAGTAGTCACTGACATACTATATGGAAACAAAATATCATTCACCGGGGAGTAATTTCCGAAATCCTGAATAGTTGTAAACAATTGTCCTTGCATTTTCGCTGTTTTTTCAATTCTTACTAAAAGTCCTGATTTGACGTCATAATAACGGTAAGAATCATCTCCAACTGCAGTTACTTTTACTTTGTAAACATCACTACCATCAATGCTGGTAATGCTTTCTAAAGTTAAAAACGATGGGTCATATTCCAATTCAGGAAAAATTGAGTTTTCTGCTTTTTGGTCTGCAACCTGCTCTTCTGAAAGAGGTTGTTTTGCCCCTTGTTGTTCGATGTAACCCGCAGTGCCATTGAATTTTTGCTTCATGACCACGCCCATGCCTTCGATAGACATTTCCATAGAGGTTTTGTTTGGTGCCATCGCTTTCAACTCACCTATAGGGGAAAAAGGCATGCCTTCAATAGTTACGTTTGCAGTAGTCCAAACTGTTTTTACAGTTTTTGCTTTGTCTTTGCCTCCAACGGCCTTAAAGTAAGCATCCATTACGGTTTGAGTTGTAACACCGGCAGGGATTGGTTTTGAAAATTCAGGTTTCGCTACTGGGTTTGCGAACGTATCAAAATACAAGATTGGAATGCCTGTTTTTTCTAGATTATCTAAAACATCAGCACCTTTACCAACTACGACAATACGTGCGTTCTCTGGTTTAAAATACTTGTTAGCCACACGATTCACATCGGCAGCAGTCACTGCATTTATTTTCTGCAAATAAGTTTCGTAAAAATCTTTTGGCAAGTTATTTAACTTGATGTTTAAAGCATAACGTGCCACAGTTTGAGGGTTTTCTAAAGCCAATACGAAGTCGCCTACATATTTGGCCTTTGCATTTTTAAGATCGTCGTCACTTACAGGTTCTAATTTTATACGGTTGATTTCTTTCAATGATTGAACTACCGCACTGTCTGTAACCATGTTTCTTACTGCAGCACCAGCAGAAAAACGCGACACATATTTGTCGGCACCCACTCTAGAGCCTGCACCGTAAGTATAAGCGTGTTTTTCACGTAGGTTCATATTAAGGTAGCTGCTGAAACCGCCTCCTAAAATGCTATTGGCAATCAAAATGGCGTGGTAATCTGGATCACTCATTTTCAAAGTGACGTTGTTTGTCAATGAAATGTTAGACTGTACAGCATTAGGCATGTCCACAAAGTTTATTTGTGTGTATTGTGCATTTGGATTAGCTTCAGGAACAGTCGTTTGGATTTCTATTGATTTTTTCCAGTTTCCGAAACGTTTCTCGATTTGAGATTTGATCTTTTTGAAATTAACATCACCCACAACAACTAAATAAGCATTGTTCGGATTGAAGCTCTTTTCGTAAAAAGCGGTGACATCTGCAAAAGTGACGTTATTAACAGTTTCGGTAGATACAAATTCGCCATAAGGATGATGAACGCCATAAGACAAAGCATTTCCTACGCGACTAGCTACGGCATCCACACTTTTTTCTTGTGATTTTAAACCTTCAATGAGTCTTTCTTTTTCCTTGTTAAATTCCTCTTCAACCAATAACGGGTGCATAGCAGCATCAGCCATTAGTTCTAATATTCTCTCCGAATATTGAATGAGTGAACTCGCATAAGCCCCGGACGAATTGAAGCTTAAGCGTGCGCCCAAGAAATCAATTTCATCATTAAATTTCTCTTTTGAGATCGATGTTGTTCCATTGCCCATCATTGAGCCAACCAAACTTGAAACCCCAGCTTTAGCGCCTTCTGTTGATGGTTTGTTATCGATGGTTAAGCTAAAAGAAACTCTTGGCAGTTTATGGTTTTCAACAACCATCACTTTCATCCCATTTTTAAGGGTAAATTCCTGTGGCGATTTTAAATCGATTTTTGGAGCAGGTCCAGGTTGTGGTTGTTTAGAACGGTCAATTTGTGCTTGTGCAGAAAAAGCCAGAAAAAACACCATTAAGAACGCTGATATATAAGTTTTCATATGATATACTGTTTTTTTAAATTTTTATTATTGGTTATCCTTATTTGGAAGATACTCCAGCTCAAGACGTTGATTTGGACTTAAATATTTTTTGGCAACATTTCTGATTTCTTCTCTTGTGATGGTTCGGTAGATGTCAATTTCAGTATTGATAAGGTTCACATCGCCTTTTAGCAAATAGTTGGTCGCCAAATTCTCAGCAATACCTTCAACACTTGAATTGGAATTGACATATTGGTTTTCAAATTGGTTTTTAAGTTTTTGGTAATCTCTTTCAGAAATTAAGTCCGTTTGAAGTTTTGCGATTTCCACATCCATTTCAGCCAATAAACTGTCCAACGTTACATCTCCTAAAGGCAATGCTAAAATTGCAAATACACTATAATCCATTTGTCCAAGATTAATAGCCTGTGCCTGAAGTGCCATTTTTTTCTCATCTACAAGTTTTTTGTAGAGTACAGAACTTTTTCCGCCGCTTAAGTAGCTAGAGATCATATCCAAAACATACGATTCGCGTTCTTTAAATCCTGGCGTACGGTAAGCCGCGATAATTGCAGGGATTTGAATGTTATTATCATAAGCTTTGGCCTTAATGGTTTGAGTGATAGGCGTTTCTTTAGGGAAGTTTCTAACTGGATTCTCTCCTCTTGGGATCGGGCCAAAATAATCTTTGACCATTGTCTTGGTCTTTGCTTTATCAATGTCGCCCGCAACGACTAACACCGCATTACTTGGTACATAATATTTTTTAAAGTAAGCGTTGAATTCTTCTAAAGTAGCAGCATCCAAGTCTTCCATTTCACCAATGAGTTTTTCTTTGTAAGGATGCACTTTGAATAAGTTCTCTCCAATTGCAGAAAGAAATCCGCCATAAGGTGCGTTGTCCATACGTAATCTTTTTTCTTCCTTCACGACCTCATTTTGAGTATCGACGCCTATTTGATTAATGATGGGGTGCATTAAACGCTCAGATTCCATCCATAATCCTAGCTCTAAACTGTTGGAAGGGAAAATTTCGTAATAATAAGTTCTGTCTTGAGACGTGTTGGCGTTGTTGGTGCCTCCATTTGAAGAAACAACAGTAAACCATTCGCCACGACCAATATTTTGGGTGCCCTCAAATAAAAGATGTTCAAAAAAGTGAGCAAAACCTGTTCTGGAAGGTTCATAATCTTTTCCACCGACGTCATACATAACTGAGGTAATTACTACGGGAGCTGAATTGTCTTGATGAAGAATGACATGTAAGCCGTTGTCTAAATCAAATTCTTCAAATTCGACCTTTTGCGCATTGGCAAAATTGCCAAAAAGCAACAAAGCAGCCAGAGAGAATAAGCATTTTTTCATTATGTGTTATTTTAGGAATTAATTAATATTTATTATTAGTAGTGGTATAGATGTATATGTTACAAATACTGACAAAAATAAGAAATGATTATACTATTTAGCTAAAATCTTCATAAACAACCTCTAAAAATGTTAATAATCGAAATTTTTTCACGAATTTTAAGTGTCGAACAGTTTAAAAAGCAAAAATCATGAACCGATCCTTGTCAGTAGCATTAAAATATGGGCTTATTATTACCGGTTGTTTAATTGCCTATTTTTTAATTTTAAGATTATTTAATTTACATACTAGTATTTGGTTTCGAGTAGCCAATGGACTGTTTATGGCCGCGGGGATTTATTTTGCAATAAAAACTTATAAAGATAAGTACAATGCCGATTTTACGTATGTGGATGGTTTTAAAACAGGACTGCTCACTGGGTTTATTGCTACAGGATGTTTCACGCTTTTTATGGCTATTTATATGTTCCATCTGGATAAGGAATTTGCCCATAATATAATTAAACATTGGTTTAACAGTGGCGATCAAGGTGGTCCTCTTTTGATTCTTATTATCATAATGGAGGGGCTTTCATCAACTGCAATATTGACCCTGACTTTCATGCAAATTTTTAAGAAAAGCGATCATATTGGCCAACAAGAGCATTTAATTGATAATAATCCAAAAGCTAAGTTGTAGATAATTATCATTTATTTGTAGATCAAACCCAGAACTTTGAAGCAAAATCTTGTACATTTTGGAATTTTATTATCCAATTCGGTCAATAAAAAAGCTTTTATAAACACTAATCTATCCAGCGAGCGTCATGGGGGCCTTAGTCGTTTTAAATAACTATAACGACGTTCTGTTTTCTGATTTGACCATTGCTCAATGTATAGAAAAGGAGCACCGGCTAGTCTTGAAATTTCCAAAGCTGAAAACCGATCATTGCATACCTTTTCTTCTGGCGAACGTCGAAAAGTGTTATTGGAATATTGTTTAGAACAAAAACCAGACTATATCATTTCTGATATCCCTTTGATCATTTAGATTAGCGATGACGAAAAGAGTTGTCAAAGCAGCTTACGGAGTTGTCAAGGTCTATTTCCATAATTCAATTGTCAAGTCGGGAAGAAGTGCTTTTGCCCTTTATAAATAAAAAAGGCTATTTGAATTACAGTTCCTTAGAGATTTCAATAATTCCAGAGTCTATACCAATCTCCAAATATAACAGCGATTGGTGTTGATTGTTAGAGCATTGATTAAATAGTCACCTTTATTGATATTGGATGAACCTTTTGAAGAGCTTGATCAAAAAAAAACCAATTTGGTTGCGCGATTAAATAAATACTTTAATAGAGAACACTGAAATAACCATGATCTGTTTTTCCCATATTGTGGAGAAGTCATTGGTCCCATATATAGAAATTAATACTTCAAAAAATCAGTTCTGAGGGAAGAATAAAATCTTAATTTTAATAAAAAACCTCTCTAGAATTCGTCTTCGAGAAAAAGAGAGAGGTAGAGCATTTTTATTCTTTAAGCTAAATGTTATTTTATTTTTATAGAATTATTCAATTCTCTAGGCGAAAAACGTTTGTAGTTTAATTATTTAGGTGTATATTTGCACCCATTTTATAATAAAAATTAACTAATTTAAACGTTACGCTATGTACGCAATTGTAGAGATAGCAGGGCAACAATTCAAAGTTGAAAAAGACCAGAAAGTGTTTGTTCACCGTTTAGCAACAGAAGAAGGAAAGACAGTGTCTTTCGATAATGTTCTTTTAATTGCTGATGGTGATTCTATTACTTTAGGCGCCCCAGCTATAGACGGAGCTCTTGTAGGAGCAAAAGTCTTAAGTCACCTTAAAGGTGATAAAGTTATCGTTTTCAAGAAGAAAAGACGTAAAGGTTACCGTGTGAAAAACGGACACCGTCAAGCTCTTACTGAAATCGTAATTGAAAGCATTGTTGCTTCAGGAGGAAAAAAAGCAGAAAAAACTGAAAAAGCTAAACCAGCTAAAGCTGAAAAAGCGGCTCCAGTAAAAGCAGCTCCAAAAAAATCGGCAGCAAAAGCTGACGATTTGAAAAAAATCGAAGGTGCAGGTCCTAAAGCGGCTGAAGCATTAGTTGCAGCAGGTGTTGATACATTTGCTAAAGTAGCAGCTATGAAATCTGAAGATTTAAGCACTATCCTAAGTGAGGCAAGCTCAAATTTGGCACACATCGTAACCGATACTTGGCCAAAACAAGCTAAATTGGCTGCAGATGGTAAGTGGGATGAGTTGAAAGTTTATCAAGACAAATTAGACGGTGGAATTGAAAGATAATTTCAATCCATTAAAGTATAACAATATAAAACCTTAAGACAATGGCTCATAAAAAAGGAGTAGGTAGTTCTAAAAACGGTAGAGACTCAGAATCGAAACGCCTTGGTGTGAAGATTTTTGGTGGACAAGCTGCTGTTGCGGGAAATATCATCGTAAGACAAAGAGGCAATACACATCACCCAGGTGAAAATGTGTATGGTGGAAAAGATCACACTTTGCATGCACAAGTTGATGGTCTAGTGAAATTCACAAAGAAAAAAGACAATAAGTCTTATGTATCAATTGAACCGTTTGACGTTTAATTTTTACAGATTCTTTTAATAGATAGAAACCCTTTCTGGCAACAGAGAGGGTTTTTTGTTTGGAGGCTTTTCAGACCTGACAGGTTTTCAAAACCTGTCAGGTCTTGTTCATCTAAATAATCTGCATTTTCTTTAATAAAAAGCTCGCGTTCATATTTTTGCAAACACCGGTTTTGAAGGTATAATCAAAATAGAGTTCGTCATTGATGATTTCGGCATCAAAGTAATAGTTTTTTACTTCTTCAAGTTCGTTTTCAATCTCACACAAACT
>NZ_JBDSLS010000304.1:0-3299 GCF_039916245.1 Gelidibacter sp. | reverse complement strand
CGCTATGCTCAAGTGGACATCAATTGCGGCAGAATGTAACTACTTTGACCAAATGCATATGATCAGAGAGTTTAAAAACCTATCGGGAAACACACCATGTCATCTTATGAAAATACCGTTGGTTATGGAAACCGAAGAGCCAATAATCCTTATCAAGTTGAACACGACAAACTCTTCCATCTATCTGGAGTAAAAAAAAGAGAACCTTAGGGACGCTGAAAACATGGTGGTTGCATAATCTATGATTCTTTATTAATTCCTTATGCCTTTTACTTTGCTTTCCCCAAAGCTATCGAGATTCCAAGCGAGGAACAGATCAGGCCATAGCCTATAGTGTATAGTTATATATTCCTTTCTAACATCATATTTATTTTCGGCCTCCAATGGTCAATTTTTTCTTGAATCGGTAAATCCGTAACATATATGCTATCTTCAACTTTTAACAATTTTGCGTAAATGTTGTCCCCTATTTTTTCTAAATCAGAATATGATTTATCAGTTCTGTATTTGATTTTATTAATTTCACGGTTAAATTTTCTCGCAAAACTTTCATATAGGTCAAATCTTAATTTCGGCATTTTCATTAGCTCCTCAAAATTTGTTGTATTCTTTATCCACGATTTATTTTGGTCAAATAAAGCTTTTACTTCCGCATCTTTTAAATTTGTTGATTTAAGATAAAATCCGTGAAACCACGATTTATTAGAATCATAATCCCTATCGATGTTAGCTTTAAAGTCTGATGGTTTTATTTGCACATTTTCAGACCAGAAAATGACATGTTTCCTCAGAAAGTAATATTCAATTTGAATTCCAGTATTCCAATAAATAATACCAACCAAAATGATTGATGATAATATGATAATCGTTGTTCTTATCGGTTTCCTCATAATTTATGTCTGTGCATTGTGGTGGGGTTTAGCAGGAACCTCTCCAAATAAATCTGGCTTTGGTAAATTTGTAGGATTTTCTTAGATGGTATAAACCAGACCATAGCTTATATAGTCGGTTGGCTATCGTTATTTTTTCGTGATCTTCTTTATCAATTCGTAGGATAAAGCATCAATTCTGTCATTAATGTCGAACACATTCGACAAGATGATGACTGCCGTTTTTTCCTCAACATTCATGACTATTGAGGATGAATATCCGCCTGTTCCACCATTGTGCCAAAATAAATCTTGTCCATTTGTGGATTCTAATTTGTGCCAACCTAAGCCAATTTTAGTGTCATCCTTAATTTGAAAAGTTGTTTTTCTCGTCAATTCAAGTTCTTTGTTTTTAGGATTGAATTGGGCATTTACAAACTTTGCTAAATCTTCTGTTGTAGATAATATTCCACCTGCACCAAATAACACGTCAAAATCCCAATTGGAAACTATTTCTCCCTTTTTGTTCAAACCTTTTGTAAGACTATTTCCCAAACGTTGTGAGCTGGTGAATGAATTTCTCATTTCATACTTATCAAAAATTTTCTTTTGTAAAAGGGTTTGAAAATTTGTTTTTTGTGATAAACCCAGAGTATAACCTAAAAGTCCTGTGCCCAAGTTTGAATATAAATAGGTTTTTGAAGTTTCGTTTTCAAGCTTTAATAGATTTTTAAGATACTCTTCAAGTTCGGCTTTGCCGTAATTTTTATACGGATTGGTTTTATTTGACAAATCCAAATTTTCAGGCAACCGAGGTAAACCGGAAGTATGATTGGCCAAACTCTCAAAAGTTATCTTGATGTTCCCTTTGAAAGTAAAGGGATAATAAAAATTGACAGCGTCTGTCAATTTTATTTTTTTATCCTCAACAAGTGAAGCTAAAACGGCGGATGTGAATACTTTTGTAATTGAGCCTATTTCGAAAATTTTCTTCTGATTTTCAGCTGGTTTTATGGTATCATTTATTTTTATAATTCCATAGTAATTTGTTTTTTCATTTTGAATTATGGCAATGGAAAGTTGTGTGTTGTTTGGGAAATCTTTTGATTTCGAAAAGATGGTCTCAGCAATTTCTTTTGGATAATTGCTCAATGTGTTTACCAAATTTGTTGCCTCAGTGGATTCTTCGTAAGGCTTGATAAAAAGTCCATTAATTTGATTTTGGCCATTAAGTGAAATATTTACCGCAAAAACACCTTTTTCAAATTTCGTTTTATAGATGGCATAAGTTTCCTGCTGATAGTTGATAAACTCCATACTTTTTATATTACCTGCTTGACTTTTCAAATTAGTCAGAAACTGTTTTGTTTTTTCAATAGGCAATGCTTTTTTCATTTCTTGTGAAAAACAATTAAAAACCGCATCATATTTATCATCATTATAGTTTGACTGAAAATTTTCAATTGCAATTTTATATTTTTCCGTTTGAGCAGACAATAAATTTGTCGAAAGGACCAAAAACAAGAAGAAAAGGATTCTTTTCATATGAATTACTTATTATAATAACAGCCAACGGATTGGCGCAAAAATAGTGGAATAATTAAGTACTTAAAGCAGTAAAAATTGATTGAGCCTGTGGAAATTGCGCAGGAATTTCCAAGTAGACGAGAACTTGTAATTATTTTTACAAAGTGCTTATTATTTGCAGAGTTTTCCGGACGTTACTTGTTCTCCGCCTTCGTATTTCAAAGTTGATTTGTAATAATAACAATTTTCTTCAATTTTAATCAGTTCAGTTAGAACCCCTCCTAAATAATTTATCAATTTTTGCGATTCGGTGAGTTCAGCCTTCGATTCGTCATAGGTTAGTCGATAAGTGCAATCGTCTATCCAATTAATAATTCCATATTGAGGATCAGTCGGATATCCTGAATCTTTTAATTCTATTGGTAATTCAGGCATAATTTCGGTTTGTACATTTCCGTCGCGAACAATTTTCCAATTTATTTGAACTGGCTCTGAAATTGAGGTGTTAAAAGTTCCAGTTTTAAAATCTGCACAAGATAATTCTTGACCGAAAGAGTTAATTCCGATTAGTGTTAATATTATAATTAATTTCTTTTTCATATTGTTTAAACATATGTATAAAGGCAATCCTTTGCGCCTATATCTATTATCAATACCAAACATATTCATTTCTAATAAACATCACACACTAAAGAAACAAACATCTTTATTAAAAACATATACCCCAGTAAATCAAGTTTTAGCTAGGTGAAAAACACCCTAAGACACTTCCTTAATCCAACCCCACCCAAGCCGCATTTTGCTGATCACTTTCAACAGCCGCATGAATAAATTGCACGCCTCTAACCCCAACAGATACCGTCGGATAGTCTGGAGTTTCAATGGGGGTTTTTGTTTTAAATG
>NZ_JBDSLS010000303.1:0-6374 GCF_039916245.1 Gelidibacter sp. | reverse complement strand
GGTGCCTTCGGGCGCGATCATGATCGAATAGCCCTGCTGCCAGTCTTTACCGTACTTGTCGTATTTTTTTCGTTTTTCTGGATCACTCAGAACTTCATTGGCCTCGTTGATTTCCTTAAATTTATGCTCAGCGGTTTTATCGTTCGGATTAATATCGGGATGGTGTTTTCGTGCCAATTTTCGATAAGCTTTTTTGACCTCTGCCGTTGTAGCCGATTTGTCAATGCCCAATACTTTGTAATAATCTATAAATGCCATACGTTCTTTTATGAGATTAGAGTTTTTTAAATGTCTTAAATGGTTAATTTTTCATTCGTGAATGAAGCCGTTTAGCTAATTAGTACCTGAAATTATAACACATTATTGTAATGGTCATAAAACTCGCAGCTTTTATTTTTGGATTAGATTTTGTCATCTAAATTTACGAAATTCTTTAAACAATCTCGCCAAATCCCTTATTTTTGCCACTATGCACAATACCCTTCAAGAATATATTCCATATCAGGCAATTCCTGAGGTTATGGAGCTTTTAAAGCATGATAATTTGGTGGTGAAAATAAAAAATGAACGTAAAACACGTCATGGCGATTATCGGAGGTTACCCAACAACAAGCACCAGATTACCATAAACTCCAATTTAAATCACTACCGATTTTTGGTCACGTTGATTCATGAGATCGCGCATTTTGAGGCTTATCACATCTACGGGCGATATATTAAACCTCATGGTAAGGAGTGGAAACATACGTTTCAAAAATTGATGTTGCCTTTTTTAAATCCGAATGTGTTTCCAAATGAATTATTGCCGCTTTTGGCACGACATTTTAAAAACCCAAAAGCCAGCAGTGATACGGATACAAAATTAGCTTTAGCCTTAAAACAGTTTGATCCTCCTAATGATAAAACCTATGTTTTTGAAGTGCCTTTAGGAAGTGAGTTCCAACTTTATAATGGGCGCATTTTTAGAAAGGGTATAAAAAGACGAACGCGGTATGAAGGTGTTGAAGTTGCGTCAGGAAAGTTGTATCTTTTCAACCCAAATGCTGAGGTGGACTTAATTCCTGCGAAGGCAGGAAATTCTTGATAGAATTCAGTTGTTAATATAGTCTCTATGCGTTGCGATATAATGCATTTCGGATGATAGAGTATTTCAAGTATAAATTTAAAGATTCCTGCTTGCACAGGAATGTTAATATGAAGAATAAAAATTATTATGCCATCTTAATGGCAGGAGGTGTCGGATCACGGTTTTGGCCGGTAAGTACACAGGATTTTCCAAAGCAGTTCCATGATATGTTGGGAACAGGGGATACCCTGATTCAAAAGACTTTCCAAAGATTGGCGCAATTGATTCCTAAAGAGAATATTTTTATTCTCACCAATGCCATCTATGAGGATTTGGTTTTTCTGCAATTGCCTGATGTGACCAAGCGCCAAGTTTTGTTGGAGCCTGCCATGCGCAATACCGCCCCATGTATTTTATATGCTTCTTTGAAAATTCAAAAGGAAAATCCTGATGCGGTCATGATTGTGGCACCAAGTGATCATTGGATTGAAGACGAAGTTAAATTTACCCAAAATGTACAACAGGCTTTTGATTTTTGTGAAACCAACGATGCACTGATGACGCTTGGTATTCAGCCCACGTTTCCAAATACAGGGTTTGGATATATTGAATATGATAAGGTCTCCACAAAGGCTATTAAATCGGTAAAACAATTCCGCGAAAAACCTGATTACGAAACAGCAAAATCTTTCATCACACAGGGTAATTTCCTGTGGAATGCGGGTATTTTTATGTGGAGTGCCAAAAGTGTCATTAAAGCCTTTCAATTTCATCAACCTAAATTATTTGAACTTTTTGAAAAGGGAATCGCCATTTATAATACGGATGATGAAGATTTTTTTATAGCAGAAAACTACGAAAAATCAGAAAACATTTCCGTGGATTACGCCATTATGGAAGCTTCAGACAAGGTGTATGTGTTGCTTGCAGAATTTGATTGGAACGATTTGGGAACTTGGGGAAGTTTATATGATAAACTCGATAAGGATGCCAGCCAAAATGCTGTAGTAAATGCAAGGACTTTGACCGAAGATGCCACAGGAAATATGATCATGACAAAGGATAATAAAATTGTCGTTATTGACGGTCTCAAAGATTATATAATTGTTGACAAAGACGATGTTTTACTTATATTTCCAAAGTCCAAGGAACAAGACATTAAAGAAGTACTTCATCTTGTAAAGGAAAAGTTCGGTGAGAATTATGGATGATTTTAAATATTAAAAACATTATCGTCTTTTTTTCACACCTCACACCGCCAACCACCAATTACTGAATTAATGGAAGAAAATAAATTTAATTTTTCCGAAGAAGAAAAAACGAGTCAACAGGATAAAGTTGTTGAGGCATCTAAGGAAGCGGTAAAGAAAGATGCCCAAGGTTTGTGGGAAAGCATCAAAACATTTTTCAGTGAACTCTTGGATTTTAGGCATGACACTGATAAGGACGCCACTTTGGTGGCCATTAAGGGCGATATTTCCTTTAAAGGCGCAACCTCGTGGATTTTGATTTGCTCTATTTTTGTGGCTTCCGTTGGCTTGAATGCCAATTCAACTGCAGTAGTTATTGGTGCCATGTTGATTTCTCCGTTGATGGGCCCAATTTTAGGTGTTGGTCTCTCACTTGCCATTAATGATGTGGATACCCTAAAACGATCTCTGACCAATTTAATGATCATGATTGCTTTGAGTTTGATCACGGCGTTTTTGTTCTTTAAATTCTTCCCGCTTAGTGAAGATACGTCGGAATTGTTAGGGCGTGTCAAACCAGATATTCGTGACGTGTTGATAGCTTTTTTTGGCGGATTGGCCTTGATTATTGCCAAAACCAAAAGAGGGACGATCGCTTCGGCAATCTTTGGTGTGGCCATTGCCACGGCATTGATGCCACCATTATGTACCGCCGGCTATGGTTTGGCCAAAGGTAATTTCCCCTATTTTCTTGGTGCCATGTATTTGTTTACGATCAATACTATTTTTATAGCTTTGGCAACATTTATTGTCCTCAAAATATTAGGCTTCCCTATGCTTAAATATGTCAATTCTGCAAAGCGAAATCGAACGTCCAGAATTGCGACCATTGTCGCTATTATTGTAATGATTCCAGCAACATTTACGTTCATTGATGTATGGCGACAAAGCAAATTTGAGAATGATGCACAAGCTTTTTTGAATAAGGAACTGGAGCAATTGCCGCATCCCGATTTTATAAAAGCAAATGCGATTTTTACCTATTCTGAAAAAAAAGGAGAACCCTCGATTTTAGAGCTGAATAGTTTTGGATTAGATCAAATACCTGATAATACCATTGCGGTGCTCAAAGGTCGAATGAAAGATTACCCAGCACTTGCAAATGCCCTGTTGGTTTTTAATCAAAACCGTTCAAAAAACTTAGATAATCTGCACTATATGTCCCAATTGCGATATCGCGATTCTTTGGATCTATTATCTCAAGCGGAAAAAATCGACTTTCTTGAAAATAAGGTTAGAAAACTATCAAAATATGAAGCGCTCCAAATTCCTTTTGAAGAATTGACCAAGGAGGTGAAAATCAATTATGAGCATATTGATCAGTTGTCATATGCAACGGTCATTTCATCTAACTTTAAAAGGTTGGATACCATTTCAGAATTTACCGTAAAGTGGGATAATACCATAAAAGCAGATGCTATTGCCAAAGAGCAGAATAAGTTGGAGCGATGGTTAAAGCAAAAGTATAAGTTGGATACTTTGGTGGTGAGACGGGAAAAGTAGTTTGTTGTTGAGTTGTTTGTTGTTGAGGTGTTAAGTTGAGAAATTGAAATTGAAGTCGAACTTGAAATTGAAATGAGATATAACTTTAATTAGTAATCTTATAAAAAAAATCCTACTTTTTAAGTATAAACGAGCCTCAATAAAAACTGAAAATACAGTTTAAAGACTGAAGACTGAAGACTGAAGACTGAGGACTGAGGACTGAAGACTGAGGACTGAGGATTGACTTGCCCGTCCGAAGCTTTAGCGGAGGCTTGAATACTGAAGACTGCCAACTGAACTACATATCCTCCTCCAAATACATCTTTTGTACCCGTTGAAACAAATCTGAAGAATACACAAAACCTGTCACGGCTTCGTTATTTGTTTTAAATATGTTTTTATTCGAGCCTTCCCACTCTTTAAGTCCGTCTTTTAAGAAAATAATTTTCTCGCCAATTTCCATTACGGAGTTCATATCATGGGTATTGATAATGGTCGTAATATCATACTCACGTGTAATTTCTTGAATCAAATTATCAATAACCGTAGCTGTTTTTGGATCCAATCCTGAGTTAGGCTCATCGCAAAACAAATATTTAGGTTGGTTAACAATAGCTCTGGCAATGGCGACTCGTTTTTGCATCCCTCCCGAAGCTTCACTCGGCAATTTATTATGGTCATCGTCAAGATTTACCCTTTTTAAAACTTCGTTTACCCGATCGCTCATCTCGCTATTGCTTTGTTTGGTAAACATGCGCAAGGGGAATTTTACGTTTTCAGCAATGGTCATCGAGTCAAAAAGCGCACTTCCTTGAAAAACCATGCCCATTTTGGCTCTTAAATTACTTTTTTCGTCAGGAGTCAAATCTGAATAATTTGTGCCATCGTAGGTGATGGTGCCTTTATCAGGAGTATGTAAGCCCAACAATGTCTTTAAAAAAACAGTCTTTCCCGAGCCACTTTGCCCAATGATGAGGTTGGTCTTTCCCTTTTCAAACGTCGTGGAAATTCCTTTTAAGATTTCAATATCACCAAAGGATTTATGGATGTCATTAACTTCAATCATTAGCTTAGCAACATTTGGGTTAGTATATAGTTTAAAAGAATGATGGCTACACTCGTCCAGACAAATGAGGTTGTACTGGCTTTACCAACTTCCAATGCGCCACCTTTCATATAATAACCATAATAAGAAGGTATGGTAGCTAATAAAAAAGCAAAAACAAAGGTCTTAATAAAGGCGTAAACGATGTGAAATGGTATAAAGTCCATTTGAAGACCCGTAACATAATCGTCTAATGTGGCAAATCCTCCGAAAACACAAGCGGCCATACCACCAATAATTCCCAAGAACATCGCAATGGAAATCAAAAACGGGTAGAGCATAAGCGCAATAAACTTAGGAAACACCAAGTAGTTTATGGCATTGATCCCCATGACCTCCAAAGCATCGATTTGCTCAGTTACGCGCATGGTTCCAATGCTGGATGTTATGAAAGAGCCTACTTTTCCTGCCATAATAATGGAGATAAATGTGGGCGCAAACTCTAAAATAATCGATTGTCTTGTCGCAAAACCTACCAACGATTTTGGAATAATCGGACTGGTCATATTCAACGCCGTTTGGATGGTAACGACACCTCCAACAAAAAAGGAAATAAAAGCTACAATACCTAAGGAGTTAATAATCAAATCATCAATGTCCTTAAAAATTAAATGCCGCATAACCGACCATTTGGTGCGTTTGCGGAACATTTCCTTTATCATCAATAAGTATTGACCAATATTATGTAGGTAGCTCATATTAAACTTTTATAACTGCTAATTTAAATAAAACTGCGACGTATTTAATCTTTATTTCAATTTTAGATAGTTTAAAAAAGCCGTATGTTTGATTGTTGAATTTAATAAATAAAAATGAAAAAAGTAATTTCCTCCATTCTGTTTGCCTTGTTTTTTGTCTCTACATTCCAAGCTCAGCAACAGAATGCAAAAAAACAGACCAACAAAGATAACACTATTCAAACGCAACCAAAATTAATTGTAGGCATTGTTGTCGATCAAATGCGATACGATTACCTCACGCGTTTTTATGACAAATATGGCGATGGTGGGTTTAAGCGAATGATGAATGAAGGCTTCAATTGCCAGAACAATCACTTTAATTATGTCCCAACTTACACAGCGCCTGGGCACACCTCTGTTTATACGGGAACCACGCCTAAATATCACGGCATTATAGGGAATGATTGGTATGACAAAGAAATCAAAAAATCGGTGTATTGCGCTGGTGATGATAGCGTACAATCTGTAGGAACTACAGATAATGCTGGTAAAATGTCGCCACACCGTATGAAAACAACCACTTTTGCTGATGAAAACCGATTGTTTACGCAAATGCGAGGAAAAACGATTGGAATAGCACTTAAGGATAGAGGCGCAATTCTTCCAGCAGGTCATACGGCAAATGCAGCGTATTGGTTTCATGGAAAAGATGAAGGACGTTGGATTACCAGTACCTTTTATATGAACGAATTACCAAAATGGGTGCAAGATTTCAATAGCTCAAATCA
>NZ_JBDSLS010000302.1:0-7497 GCF_039916245.1 Gelidibacter sp. | reverse complement strand
TCTTCCAAATGAAATTCATAGGTCAGTTTTCCGATATCCAATTTTGCTGGTGGCACATCTAAAGTTTTAATGGCTTGGGCAATCTCTACAGAATCAAAAATTGAAATTGGTTTTTGAACAAATTCACCTGCATATTCATGCAAATTCAAAATCTCACTAACATTTTTGTCAATTAATTGATTTCTGAAAAGTACAAGTTCAATGGATTTATCATACCAAAGATCACTGACTATTTTAACAAATTCAACTGTTGCTCTTCGTCTGTCTGCTTGAAAAGCCAATTCGTTTTCATAAGTTCCGTTCAAACTCATTGTGTTTAGATTTAATAGGTCTGCTTATTAGGCAAACAGGTTGATGTTGTGTTTGTTTCCGACGTTTCGGAGTGCAAAAGTAATATATTTCAAACGTTTTCGTAGCGATAAGGAGAAATAAAAAACCCTCTAAAGCAGATTCGCATTAAAGGGTTAAAAGGGTTTAAAATATATGCTCGATTATCTAAAAATAAAGCTCTCTTTTTGTCCTGAACTATTGATGACGGACATTTTCTTTAAGCTTTTTTCATCGTCGCCAAATTTTTGTTTCAGTTTCATGATATCATCCACATTTTTGATTTGTTGGTCATTGATTTCGGTAATCACATAGCCTCTATTAATTCCCAAATTTTTATAAAGTGCATAATTCTCATTTTTGACTACTACAACACCATGGTCGATTTTGCTGCTTTTTTTGATATCACTTGGGATATTTCTTAATTGCATATTGAGATAATCAATGGTGGCAATTTCACTTTTGGATAAGGTGACCGGAATTGTTTTTTCAGAACCTTTTCTTATAATATTCAAGTTAACCACATCATTAGGCCGTTTTGTGCTCAAATAGCCACTAAGATCAGAGAATTTTGAAATGGTAATATTGTCAATTTTTTTAATAATGTCTCCCTGTTGGATGCCCGCTTTTTCTGCACCAGAGTTTTCTTCAACATCACTCACAAAAAAGCCTTGGGTAATATTGACTTCAAATTTTTCAGCAGTGCTACTATTTAATTCGCCGCCTCTTACACCTAAAATACCATTTTGGACATTTCCAAATTCCATAATGTCTTCAACTACTTTTCTAGCAATATTGCTCGGTACTGCAAATGAATACCCAATATAGGAGCCCGTTTGAGAAGTAATGGCCGTGTTGATCCCAATCAATTCACCACGGGTGTTGACCAAGGCACCACCAGAATTCCCTGAGTTTACAGCGGCATCCGTTTGAATAAAGGATTGTTCATTAATACCAGATAAATCTCTGGATTTCGCGCTAATTATCCCCGCAGTTACGGTGGAGTTTAAGTTAAATGGATTTCCTACTGCCAAAACCCATTCACCAACTTTAGCTTGATCAGAATCTCCAAAAGTTGCAAAAGCTAATTCGGATTCTGTATCGATCTTCAACAATGCAATATCGGTTTTTTCATCCGTGCCAATAAGTTTGGCATTATAAACTCGATTATCATTTAAGGTGATGGAAAGTTGGTGAGAACCATTAATAACATGGTTGTTGGTAATAATGTAACCATCTGGCGAAATGATTACGCCACTTCCGGTACCAATCTGCGCGCGCTCTGTGGTTCGGCCCATAAACAAATCTTGCATCGTCATCGGCGCTCTACTTATACTGGTGTTTTTAACGTGTACCACAGCGTGTACAGCGTCATTTGCCACTTCCGTGAAGTCTGGCGCATTCAAAGTGCCATAATTACTTACCGGAGTGTTACTCGCATTAAAATAAGGAATGCTCGAATTTGAAGTGGAAACTTGAGCGACCGTGTTTTTTTCAATAAATACTTTATAAGCGGAAAGCGTCATGATTCCGCCTAAAGCTGAAGCTAAAATTAGAGTTAAAATCTTTTTCATTTTTAATTCGTATTAATAAAGGTTTATAAATGATGTAGGTTATAAACTCAATAGTTTAACGATTAAATTTAATTTTTTATTGAGTTATAACAGTTCTTTTAACGATTTTTAACGCCAACATTAACGCTGGTTTAACATCACAAAAACCCATCAAGTTTCCTATATTTGCCAAACCTATGAAACAGACATTCTATAAATATCAAGGTACGGGCAATGATTTCGTGATGATTGATAATCGTCACTTAACCTTTGGCAAAAAAGATACCAAACACATTAAATTCTTGTGCGACCGACGTTTTGGCATTGGTGCCGACGGATTAATTTTACTTGAGAACCACGAGACGCTGGATTTTAAAATGGTTTATTTCAATGCCGATGGTAATCAAAGTTCCATGTGTGGTAATGGTGGACGTTGTATTGTGGCATTTGCCAATTTCCTAGGGATTATTGAAAACAATACAAGCTTTGAAGCCATTGACGGATTGCATCATGCGCAAATAGAAAATGATACGGTTAAACTTCAAATGCAAGATGTGACTCACTTGGAAAACTTTGAATCGCATGTGTTTTTAAATACAGGATCCCCACATCATGTGCAAATGGAAGCCGATTTGGAGCATCTTAATATAAAGGAAGTTGGGTCAAAAATTAGATATGGCGCCCCTTATAATGCTACTGGCAGTAATGTAAATTTTGTTTCAAAGATTTCTGATGACATTTTTACGGTCAGAACTTATGAGCGTGGGGTTGAAGATGAAACCTTATCCTGTGGCACAGGCGTGACTGCGGTTGCATTGGCCATGAATTATATTGGAGAGACCGATAAAAACCTGATCACTTTAAATGTAGAAGGAGGGAAGCTCCGAGTGTCTTTTGAGAAAGACGGTCAAGGATATAAAAACATTTGGTTGATTGGTCCTGCCATTCAAGTTTTTAAAGGCCAGATATAATGGAGACTCTAAAAGGTAAACGCATCTATTTGCGAGCATTGGAACCAGAAGATTTGAGCTTTTTGCACAGCGTTGAAAATGATGAAAATGTTTGGGAAATGAGCCATACTCAAACGCCTTATTCTCTATTCATTCTGAAGCAGTATCTGGAAAATGCCCATCAAGATATTTTTGAAGCCAAACAGTTGCGTTTGGTCATTTCCAACTACGATAATAAGCCTTTGGGCTTGATTGATTTGTTTGATTTTGATTTTAAAAACAGTCGTGCGGGCGTCGGGATTTTGGTATATGAACTTGAAGACAGGCAACAAGGCTATGGAAAGGAAGCACTTCAATTGTTGATTAACTATAGTTTTACGCATCTCAATCTACACCAACTTTACTGTAATATCGCTGAAGATAATCAGGCTAGCATCAACTTATTTGTCAATGAAGGATTTGAAAAAGTCGGCGTGAAAAAAGATTGGATTTACAGTAATAAGACCTATAAAAACGAATATTTATTCCAACTCATCAATAGCTAAATGTATATAAAAAGAATCCTTGTTGCCGTTGCGTTAATCGGTTTAGTTGTGGCTGCTTTTGTAGCTTACACAATTTATCAAACCATGTTTGTCTCTAACACCGCGTTTAATAACGATGTGGCTTATGTTTATATTCCAACGAATGCCACTTATCAGGATGTAAGGGCAGAGTTGGAGCCCTTATTGAAAGACATAGAGAGGTTTGATGCGCTTGCAGAACGCAAAAAATACACTTCGAATATCAAAGCGGGGAAATATGCCATAAAGAAAGGGATGAACAACAATGATATTATCAATTCGATTAGGAGCAACAATATCCCTGTAAAACTTTCTTTTAACAATCAGGAATCTCTGGAACGTTTGGCGGGTCGTATTTCTACACAAATTGAAGCGGACAGTTTAGAGCTGTACTCAGTGATGTCTTCTCCTGAATTTTTGAAGGCAAATGATTTTGATTCCAAAACAGCTTTGGGAATGTACATTCCAAATAGCTACCAATTTTTTTGGAATACTTCCGCAGAACAGTTTAGAGATAGAATGCTTAAGGAATACCATCGCTTCTGGAACGCTGAGCGTTTGGCAAAAGCAAAAGCCATTGACCTTACTCCCGAAAAAGTAATGACGATGGCCTCTATCGTGCAAAAGGAAACTGCAAAAGTAGATGAACGCAAAAGAGTAGCAGGAGTTTATATGAACCGTTTAAAAATTGGAATGCCATTGCAGGCCGATCCAACAGTTATTTTCGCCATGAAACACAGTTCAGGGGATTTTGACCAAGTTATTAAACGGGTCCTTTATAAAGATTTAGAATTGGATTCTCCGTACAACACCTATAAATATACAGGCTTGCCTCCAGGATTGATCGCTATGCCCGATATCAGTTCCATAGATGCTGTTTTAAACTACGAAAACCATGATTACTTTTATTTTGTGGCCGATGTAACGAATTTTGGGTATCACAAGTTTGCAAAAACCCTGTCCCAACACAACGTGAACAGGCAGGAATATGTAAAATGGATCAATCAGCAAGGCGTAAAGCGATAACCTATGCTCAAAATAAAATTTATTTTAATTTTATTCCTATCGTTCATTTCAAATTCTTTTTCGCAAACCAAATTTGACAGATTCCTTACGCCAAGTGATACCTTAAACACCTCCAGAAGAACTGCAGTTTATATCTCAGAAGCCGCTGTTGGAGGCTTGACTTTAATCGCGCTCAATCAATTATGGTATGCTGATTACGAGCGCTCCAATTTCCATCCAATCAATGATAATCAGGAATGGCTTCAGATGGATAAAATGGGACATATGTTCTCGTCCTATCAATTGGGAAGGATTGGTGCCAGTGCTTTAAATTGGAGTGGTGCCAGTAAAAAAGAGCAACTGCTTTACGGTTCGACCTTGGGTTTTACGTTTTTAACTGCCGTTGAAGTTTTAGATGGTTTTAGTAAAGAATGGGGTTTCTCTTGGGGTGATATGATAGCAAACGGTGCTGGAACCGGTCTTTATATTGGCCAAGAATTGCTTTGGGAAGAACAGCGCATCACCTTAAAATACTCCTTCCATCAAACAAAATATGCTAAACTAAGTCCGGATAAGTTGGGCGACGGACTTTTAGAAGAGCTTTTAAAAGATTATAACGGTCAAACGTATTGGCTCAGTTTTAATATCCATTCCTTTTTAAAAAACGAACAAATTCCAAAATGGTTGAATTTGGCAGTCGGTTATGGCGCAGATGGCATGGAGTTTGATTATAACGAGCCTGCCGTTAATTTTGTTGCTAACAAAAAACGAACCAGGCAGTTCTATTTGAGTTTAGACGTAGATTTGTCAAGGATTGAAACAAAATCACAGGTGTTGAGATCCATCTTTGATGTTCTGAACGTAATTAAGGTGCCTTTTCCAGCATTGGAGTTCAACGATAAAAATGACATAAAACTCCACGCTATCTATTTTTAGAAGCCTTAAACGATTAAGTTTGAGGGTTTAACAGAAGATTGTAACTTTGCACACTGAAATTTAAGTCTGTTTTAAGGAATAAAGGCTTTACAAGAATTAGGAATTATGTTAAAAAAAATCACTAATTATTTTGTTATCCCTTTTGCAATTTGCGTCGGTTTATACCTAGCGCTTTTTCCAAAAACAACTGTAGATATGTCTATCTTTTCTACAGCCGGGTTAGAATTAAATTACACAGTTTCTGAGGATATCGCACTCTTATCCACTAATGAAGTAACGCCCCAACAAACAACATACAACAGATATTTTCCTTATTTAGGGAAGTCTTACTTGGGATTTAAAGAAGCTCTTGCTTTTAAAGAATCCCGAGGAAACTATTTTACGGTTAATGATTTGGGTTACTTAGGGAAGTATCAATTTGGTGCTGAAACTTTGAAGTTATTAGGGGTTTATAATCCTGAATATTTTTTATACACACCAGAATTACAGGAAAAGGCTTTTTTAGCCAATTCTGAACGTAATAAATGGATTTTGAGAAAAGATATTGCAAGATTTGTAGGTAAGGAAATTCATGGTGTAACCATTACTGAATCGGGTATACTTGCAGCTGCGCATTTAGCGGGACCTGGAAGTGTCAAGAAGTTTTTAAGAAGCTCTGGTGGAGATAACTTTTCAGATGCTTATGGGACTTCAATCTCGTCGTATATGAAACGATTTTCAGGTTATGACACGTCTTTTATCAAGCCAAACAAAACGGCAAAAGCCAATCTATAATCAGTCCTTGTGAATGATGAAGATGGCAGGACGTTTGTGTAGGTCAATTTTGATGTGTTTCCAATCGTTAATGGTGTAAGTTTTTATATACTCTGATGGTAAAGTCAAGTCACAAGCAACGCAAACTCGTGTTTGTGGATGTAATGTGGTGCACAAATCCTCCAACATTTTATTATTTCGATAGGGGGTTTCTATAAACAGCTGACTTTGATTTTGGTCATGTGATAACTTTTCTAAGCGTTTCAATTCTGCTTTTCGTTCGTCTTTGTCAATGGGTAAATAGCCATTAAAAGCAAAGCTTTGACCGTTCATACCAGAACCCATCAGTGCCATTATAATGGATGAGGGACCAACTAGCGGTACCACTTGAATATTGTTTTGATGTGCAAGTTTTACCATGTCCGAGCCTGGGTCGGCTACTGCAGGACATCCGGCTTCAGATAAGAGGCCGATTGATTTCCCTTCTTTGCAGGCATCCAAAAACGTTAGTTTCTCAGCGGTTTCCGTAAATTTATTTAAAACTTTTAAATGTAACGATGGCTGTGATTTTTCTGGATTTGTCTTTTTGATGAACTTTCTCGCTGTTTTTTCATTTTCAACAATATAATGGTCAGTGATTTCTATGACTTTCTTTATGGAGATAGGCAATACTTCCCAAACGGGATTTTCTCCTAAATCTGTAGGAATTAAATATAATTTACCGGTTTGATTTTCCATCAGTTTTTAACAATTTTTCGGGTGGATTAAATAAGCTTCCTTCAAAGGTAATTATTGTTTTGATTTATTGTTCAGAAACCTTATTTACATCCAGGATGTGGTTCATGAGAATCTCAAGAATTGAAAGTGAGCCCATCTTAATTGAGATTTACGGCATAGCAACCTTATGCTGGTTGTTAACAGCCTCATTACCGGGAAACTTAAATGAGAACTATTTTTTTAATTCTGATGCAATTTTTTCACAAACCTCATCCAAAAGCGCATAAACATCATCAAAATCTTTAGAATCTCCCCAATATGGATCAGGAACTTCTTGTGGTGTCGTTGATGAAGCATCCTCAAGAATCAATTTCACTTTAGAAATGTCATTTGTGTCCCTAGCCAATTTTACCACGTTTTCATAATTGGATTGATCCATCACGTAGATGATGTCAAAATTATCAAAATCGGAGCGTTCAAATTGTCTACATCTCTGGTTGGTAATGTCGAGACCGTTAGCTTTTGCGGTGGCAATGGAGCGATGGTCTGGTAATTTACCGATATGGTAGTTTCCTGTACCAGCAGAGTCGACTTCAAATTTATCAGCAGGCAATTTAGATTCAAGAATGCCGTGTGCCAATGGGGATCGGCAGATATTCCCCAAACAAACCATTAATATTCTTGTCATGATGT
>NZ_JBDSLS010000301.1:0-8368 GCF_039916245.1 Gelidibacter sp. | reverse complement strand
CCTTCTTCTTTTCTCTTCATAATTACTCACAAGCTTTTTTAGCGGAACAATAATCCACATAGATAACACGAATGGAAAGGTCAAAGTAATCCAGCCATGATTCATCATGAAAATATCAAAGTAGGTCGCAATGACAACAGATAAAAGCACGTAAAGTCCATCCCGAGGTTTGATGCCACTACAAGCAATACCACATAAAACGGCATTAAAACTAAACATCCCATCATCGATTAATTTCACGTTATTCTGATGGAAATGCGCTATGGTACCTGCAATTAAAGCGGCAACAAACCCATATAAAGCTGCAGTAGGATTGTTGACAAATACACCTAAAAAAAACAGTGTGCCAGCGACCATTGTGCCTTTAAAAATGACTTCACTATACGCATGCGCTGGGACGACAAGATCCTGCAGTTCAAACATTTCCTCTACTACTTCTATTGTATTATGACCAGCGAGGCTGAGATGATCTATGGCCAAAACAGCAATTACGGTCACTACGACAAAAGGAAATGTGAAAAATGGAAGCTTTCTTCGAATCGAAAACTCCATCAATAAGGTGGATAGTATGGAGCCTAAAATAATACAAATCCAAATAAGCAGGCTAGACTCGAAGACAGATATGAGTCCAACGCCAATTAGCGTTGCATTAAATCCATACAATCCGGCTTTTATATTAGTGTCGTCAAATTTCAAGATTTTAGCCGTCGCCGTTCCGATAATTGTACTCACTAAAGCCACAACTCCCATAAGGACAGAGTCATGTGCTATTGCTATTAGGAACAGTAAGCCCGTCCAGGCACTATCCTGAAGCATAATCTGCCCGATACCCTTAAGTATTGTTTGCACTATTATTTTGATGGTTTCTATTATTTTCATTTTCTTTTAAATTCTAGGGCTATGAATTGTATTGAATTACCAGCCTAAAAAGACCATGCCCACACCACACACTAACACCACAGCCCCACTGATAGCTGGCGTATAGCGTTCGAGTTTTTCTGTTTTGAAAAACGAATAGCCATAAACTCCCAAAAGCACCATGCCGAGCATGGTTAATACCGTACTGACCGTAAAGACACTAATCAAGGTTAAGATTTCACTTATGGAGCGATTAAGTCCTGAATAAAATAGCAATGGAATAAGCGGTTCGCTTGGTCCCATTACGAATATGGCAAAAAGCACTAGTGGTGTTACTTTGACACGATCTTTGGGCATGACCACTTCGCCATGTTTATGGGTGTAAACAAATACATCATCGCCCATCACATCAAAGTGTTTGTGTGCTTTGTTTTTGTAGGCGGCCCAAAGTCCGTAGATAAGGTAAATGGCGCCAAAGAGCAATAATGCCCAACTTGCGATATTGCCACGGAAGTCTTGAAAAAACGTAATCTTATTTAATTGCCATCCTGCGAACACACCAATAAGTCCTAAAACTACCGAGCTTAAAATATGACCTAAACCGCAAACAATTGTGAGCATGATCGTTTTGGGCATGCTCCATTTGCGCGAACGCGAAAGCACTATAAAGGGCAAATAATGATCAGGTCCAGAAGCCGTGTGAAAAAAACTAATGCTGATAGCCGTGATCGATAATGCTATTAAATTTGAATCCATAGGTTAATTAAATTTTTATTTCTACCTTTTCTTCCCAAAGTACACGTTGCACTTTTTTGAAGAAATCATACATCTGCTCGCCGCCGTTTCCTAAAACCCGGATCACAAATCCTTTTGCCTGAAGCTCACTGATCCCAAAGGAAACACCTTCTAATTCTTCCAATTCTTTATAAAAGTGTTCGATATGATCCAAAACATCTTCGTTTCTGGTATTGAGATAAATAAGCGTGCCTTGATGCGAATACCCTTCCAACAATCCCAAAGATTCCAACGGCATAATTTCTGGTTTGAGCAGGACATTATCCTTTAAAATTAAATGGTCATGATGATAAACCTCAACAAGATTCTGAAAATGAGCATATTTAAAAGCTTCGCCAGAATGCTTGCGCCCACAAGTAATTATTTCACTGATAGTCAGATCGCAATCATCGTCGATATATATTTTGTTATGACTTTTAAACGTCGAATCTTCATGCGGTACTACAGGATGCGGCACATACGAAAAAGAAGTGCCTTTGTGCATTTTGACTGTCATAATCTGCGAAGCGTCATGATCCATATTATACAAACGTTGGTAGGATTGCGACTGCAACTGTAAACGTGCCTTCTTTTTGATATTCACCTGAATATCGTATTTATCCCCACTTAAAATCCCTGGCGACGAACTCATAATCATTAAGTACGACGCGCCATCAGTTTCATACTGACCAACAGGAATAATCCGGAATGGTTGCGTTACATAGGCATCTCTTAAAAAAGACTGTCCATCCCGCTCTTCTACTTCTATTCTTAAGTTGCTTACCATGAAATTAACGGATTAAGTTAGGCTCTTCAACATCTTCCAATAATGCATATTTTTTGATCCATCCAATAACCTCATCAATCCCTTCAGTTCCTCTAAGATTTGAAAATACAAATGGTGCGCCTTTTCTCATTCTTCTGGCGTCCGTTTCCATAACTTCCAAACTTGCACCAACATAGGGCGCTAAGTCAATTTTATTAATCAGCAATAAATCAGATCGTGTGATACCAGGACCACCTTTACGTGGAATCTTCTCACCTTCGGCCACGTCAATTACGAAAATCGTAACATCGGCAAGGTCTGGAGAGAAGGTTGCAGAAAGGTTATCGCCACCACTTTCGATCAGAATAAGTTCAATATCCGGAAAGCGAGATACTAATTCGTCCACCGCTTCCAAATTCATACTGGCGTCTTCACGGATTGCAGTGTGAGGACAGCCACCAGTTTCAACACCGATGATTTTTTCTTTTGGCAACAAACTGTTTTTCACCATATATTCTGCATCTTCTTTGGTATAGATGTCGTTGGTGATCACACCCATATTGTAATCGTTCAACATTTTTCGGCTCAAACGTTCCAATAAGGCAGTTTTACCTGAACCTACGGGGCCTGCGACCCCAATTTTGATATATTTTCTTGTTTCCATTATTCTATTTGTTTTTTAAGACATGTATAATCTTGAGTAAAGGCGCTCATGCTGCATGCAGCGAATATCAAAGGCGATATTGCACAACCCCACAAGGTCTCTATCAATGGTTAATGTTTCCTTTGCCAATTGACTGATTAGCGGCTGGAGTTCAAAAAGAACGTCTTGCCCGTCCAATTGTCCTAAAGGCACCAACTTTACCGAGTTGGTAATCATCCCGATGGCGGCGTTGTAATAGAAGGCAAATAAGGCTTCGGCCAACGGAATTTGAAGCAGTTGTGCATACATCCCAAAAGCGATACAATAGTGCGCCGTTACTTCTTTGCTGTAGATTGCTTTTTCATATTGAGTAACGATATCAAAAGCTTTTTGGCGTCGGAAGATTTTAATTAATCGAATGCCCAACTTCTGACTAGCCTCTCTTATTTCACGCGGACTTTTTAAAGCACTGCATTCCTGATCAAGTTTAATAATGGTTTCCAAATCGTTAGCAGCGGTTGCTTCATAGGCCAGTTTTAAGAAGGACGCATCATTGTATTTAAGGTTGTACTTTAACATGTTGGTGACAAATACCTTAGTGGACTTCACACTGTGCACGACCTCATCTTGAACGTAAGTCTCTAATCCGTTGGAATGGGAATAACCGCCAATTGGCAAGGTCGGATCGGCCAGATGCAGCAAACTTCCCAAGTATGTGTTTTCTATATTAGTCATTTGAAGATGCGATATTTAAGATTTTTGTAAAAAGTGACCCACCGCCATGTCCATGAGGAGTCACGTTTGATTTCAGCAAATGCAAAAGCTGTACTTCCTTTTTTTCTGGGGAATACCCACTGGCTTCCAACCAGCGAAACATCGGCATTTCAAAAGGCATCATGATCTGATCATTCTGAATAAATAACGGCAGATGTTTGTTTCCGATTTCATAGCAGATGGTTCCCATTTCTAAAAGAGAAGCCGGCGTCATTACGATAGCTTCACAAGGTTTGATGTGAACGACCACCACTTTTTTATCATCCTGATAGAGAATGTCATCTTGATGCAGGCGTTGTCCTTCCTGAATAAACTTTATGGCAATTTCCATCCCTGAATTAGTGCGTTTGCGCTGAATGCGCTTCGTAGTTTCAAACCATTCAATTTCGAGAACATCAACATCAAGGCCTACAATCGGATGTGTTTTTATATTTCCTATGATCTGTTGTATAATCATTGTTTTTTCTTTTTAAAGCGATGTTTTTCGAAGCACCAATACCTGAAGCAGATCTGTCAATAACCACAATACGGCATCGTCATTTAAAAAACAGCTCCGCCCATTGTGTCAATCACACATCTGCTCTCACTATTGGTTTTGTTCTTTTTGGTTGAAGAATCCTAACGCATTAGGACGCTGTCCTGCACTTGTAGCTCTGAAAAAACTGCGCACACAATTACAAGATTTAAATTAAAGTCAAATTGATTTTGTTCTCATCCATAAAACTCTTAAGGAGAAGGTTAGGTCGACCTTCCCCCGATTTCACTACGCCAAATGGTACTGCCGCAGTGAAACTGAAGAATCTCTAGGTCTTAAAACAAAAAGTAAAGTTGTGCTAACGGAAGTACGTCTACCGGTTCGCAGGTGAGCACCTTACCATCAATACTTACTTTATAATTCTCAGGATTTACCATGATTTCTGGTGTCCCATTATTGTGAATCATGTCTTTCTTACCAATATTTCTACAGTTTGAAACTGGAAGAAGTGTTTTCTGCAATCCGTATTCCTCGGCAATATTTTTGTCAATAGAAACCTGAGATACGAAATTGAACACCGATTTTGTCAAGGCTCTACCATAAGTGGCGTACATATTACGCATGATGATAGGTTGTGGCGTAGGAATAGAGGCGTTGGCATCTCCCATTTTGCTGGCGGATATCAAACCACCTTTCATGATGATTTCTGGTTTCACACCAAACAAAGCTGGTTTCCAAATAACCAAATCGGCAATTTTTCCAGCTTCTATTGAGCCAACATAATTTGAAATCCCGTGAGCAATGGCAGGATTGATGGTATATTTAGAAATATAGCGTTTGGCGCGGAAATTGTCGTTTTTGGAATCTTTATCTTCTTCCAAAAACCCTTTTTGCTTCTTCATCTTATCTGCAGTTTGCCAGGTACGAATCACTACTTCGCCAATACGGCCCATGGCCTGAGAGTCAGAACTCATGATGCTGAACACGCCCATATCTTGAAGCACATCTTCGGCAGCAATTGTTTCAGGACGAATACGCGAATCGGCAAAAGAAACATCCTCAGGAATTTCTGGACTCAAGTGATGGCAAACCATCAACATGTCTAAATGCTCATCAATAGTATTACTTGTAAAAGGTCTGGTTGGGTTTGTCGATGCTGGCAATACATTAGGATACATCGCTGCTTTGATGATATCTGGTGCGTGACCACCACCCGCGCCTTCAGTATGGAAGGTATGGATAACACGTCCTGCAATAGCATTCATGGTGTCTTCCAAAAATCCGCTCTCATTAAGGGTATCGGTATGGATAGCCACCTGAACATCATATTTGTCCGCTACTCTTAAAGCCGCATCAATAACCGCCGGAGTGGCACCCCAATCTTCGTGGATTTTTACACCTAAGGCTCCTGCTTCAATTTGCTGAGCAATGGGAGCTTCAATTGAAACGTTTCCTTTTCCAAAGAACCCCACATTTACAGGAAAAGCTTCTGCTGCCTGCAACATTCTTTTAATATTGAATTTACCTGGCGTCACAGTGGTCGCATTTGTACCGTCAGCAGGACCTGTTCCACCACCAATCAAGGTGGTCAAACCACTGTATAAAGCAGTTTCCATTTGCGATGGACTGATAAAATGGATGTGGGTATCAATACCACCGGCAGTCACAATATACCCATGACCGCCATGTACTTCGGTTGCCGCACCAATGATCATATTGGGTGTGATATTATCTGTGATATCAGGATTTCCCGCTCTACCAACGCCGACGATTTTTCCATCCTTGATGCCGATATCCGCTTTCACAATGCCCCAGTGGTCAATAATCGTTGCACCACAGATAACAAAGTCAAGCACGCCTTCATCACGCAATGCTTTTGAAGATTGACACTGGCCATCTCTTACTGTTTTTCCGCCTCCAAATTTTGCTTCGTCACCGTAAGAGCAGAAGTCTTTTTCAATTTCAATAATAAGGTCGGTATCTCCAAGACGTATTTGGTCTCCTACAGTAGGACCAAAAATGCTCGTATAGTTTTTTCTACTTACTTTTAAACTCATGATTTGACATTTTTAAATTTACCTTCTTCTAATCTTTCCATTGCAGTCTCTTTATTTTGTGGCGATAGATCGCCATCAACTAAATTGTTGTGACCAAAAAGACGTTGGCCTCCACCAAACTCTGTTAGCTCCACTTCTTTCACTTCTCCTGGTTCAAATCTTACCGCCGTGCTCGCAATAATATTTAAGCGCATACCAAATGCTTTTTCTCTGTCAAAAGACATCATTCTGTTTACTTCAAAAAAATGATAATGAGATCCTACCTGAATAGGTCTATCACCCGTATTGGTGACTTTTATTTTTATCGTTTTTCGGCCTTCATTACAAATGATGGCCTTGTCTTTAAGGATAATTTCTCCTGGAATCATAATGCTATGTTTTAAGATTATCGCACTGGATTGTGCACCGTTACTAATTTAGTTCCATCAGGAAATGTGGCTTCGATTTGGACATCGTGAATCATTTCTGGAACGCCCTCCATCACATCTTCTCTGCGAAGAAGTGTCGCGCCGTATTGCATCAATTCGGCAACCGTTTTACCATCGCGGGCACGTTCCATCAACTCACTGCTAATAAGCGCAATGGCTTCAGGATAGTTCAATTTTAAGCCGCGGGCTTTTCTCTTTTGAGCCAGTTCACCTGCTTGGTGCAGCATCAACTTCTCAATCTCTCTGGGTGTTAAATGCATAATATTGGATTTTATTTGATTATTAAATGGGTTGAAAATTGCGATAGTAGTATTGTCAAGTCATATTTCCGAAAAGTCAATAGCCACAGAATCCTAGGGATAAAACCCTTAAAATGAAAACTTTGAAAATAAGATAAACGATTCGTTAATATTCAGAAACCAGGAGTCTGTATTCAGAGCTACTTTGCTAAAAAACGTTTAGAAAAAACTTGAATACAATAACTAAGGTGTCATTCTGAATTTAGTACGGTGGCAATCTTAAAGTGATGTTATGATTAAAAAACATCTTAATTAAAATCACGTCAAGCTAAACCAGCACTAAGTGCTGTTACAAAAATTTAGAAATTAATTTGTAAACTATGAAAGAGAATAGTTCGCGACACACTATATATCGGCGGCATATTCCCCTTTAGTAATCCGTCAATTTTCAATTTACAGCGTTCTACAAGATCATTAGAAATTGAGCGCTTGCAAAAAGCAACCGTGGGCGATGGGGATAATTTTATAAAGGAGATATCAGATTGATTATCTTCATTAGTGTTTTCTGATAAAATACAATTAGGGTGGTAAGTGGCTTCAGAAGGATTTTCTATAAGCGCAGCAGTTTCATCATAGTTAATGACCTCACTTTTTACTTGAACTTCGATGCTATTTTTCATCTCAGCTGCATTGCAAACGTTGCCGCCAACAAAGATACCGAGCATGTAGATCGTCATTAATAAAAAAATACTTTTTCGTGCCATTGCAAAGCGTAGGATAAAGCTTATTTGTGATAGTAAAATTACTTTAAACGCATATTATTTGAGTAGCACAAATCTTGACTTTCCTTTCCGATTTTGGAATTAAGTCGTTTTTTAGATATTCTATATTTCTATCCAGAAATCATTTCGTGAATTTTAGTGGCGTCAGGGATTGTAAAGCAATGCTAAATAATATTTAAGAAACTCCTTTTCAAAGTCTATAAGTATCCTTTCGCTCTTGAAAAAGATAAAACCTACGATAGATTGAGATTTTCAGTACTAAAAAATCTATGACCAATGCTTCATCCATTGGTTTACCACAAGCGTCTCGAAAAAACGCTTTATCTTTAGGCGCTTAAAAACTTCCGAATTAATTGCGAGGAGCGCGTTGTTTAAAGAAATAGAATTTGAACACCTCGTTTTTCAGTAAGCTAAAAGCCATTTAATAAGCTGTATAAAAAGCATCTATGTACCAAATAAAACTATCCAGTCATTTCATGAACATCTCAAAAATCATCTTCATTTTTTTAGGCCTTTTATGGGCTGATAGCATTCAAAGTCAAGAGATCAACCTCAATTGGAAACCCCGAAAA
>NZ_JBDSLS010000300.1:0-8875 GCF_039916245.1 Gelidibacter sp. | reverse complement strand
TTAATTGGTCATACTTCGACTTGGCTCAGAACAGATATGTTATTCGTGATTAATTCTATTATCGGTAGATGATATTTTTAGCACTCCTATTTCATGATTTATAAGGGCATTTCTGTTCGTGAATATGCTGTTCAAAATCTGCTCTAAAATATTTCAAAGCGCTCTGCAAGGGCTCCATAGCACCTGGAGCTAGTGCACAAAAGGTATTTCCGGGTGCCATGTATTTGGTATGAAACTCGAGAATATCAAGGTCCTCCATTTTACCGCGTCCTGCGTCTATGGCGTCGAGTAATTTCGCAGTCCAAGGCAGACCTTCTCTACATGGTGTGCACCATCCGCAGGATTCATGGGCAAAAAAATGTTCCAGACTGCGTAACATTCCTATCGGACACGTTTTATCATCCAAAACGATGATCGTACCTGTACCCATCCTGCTTCCTACTTTCTGGACACTGTCGAAATCCATGGGCGTGTCCAGATGCTCTTCTGTAAGGAAATCTGTTGATCCGCCACCAGGAAGAACACCTTTGAACGCATATCCATCTTGCATTCCACCAGCATGAACTTCCAGAAGTTCTCGTAAAGTAGTTCCTAATGGCAACTCCCACAATCCTGGGTTTTTGACACGGCCACTTGCTCCATAAAGTTTGGTTCCACCTTCGCCTTCTGATTTGCTTAATTTCATAAACCAATCCGCACCCTTGGCAATAATATGTGGAACATTGGCGATTGTCTCCACATTATTTACAATGGTAGGTTTCCCAAACAATCCGCTGACCACTGGATACGGTGGTTTGGCTCTGGGTAATGCTCGTTTTCCTTCTAAGGCATTGAGCAATGCGGTTTCTTCGCCACACATATAGCGTCCTACACTGATATGTAGTGACATTTCCAGATCAAAACCGCTTCCCATAATGTTTTTTCCAAGATAACCAGCTTCGTAGGCTTCTTGAATAGCCTGAGTAAGTGCTTTCGCTGCTTTATGATAGGCCCAACGTAAGAATATATAACTGAAATTCGCCTCAATGGCAAAGGCTCCAATGATAGCGCCTTCAATAATTTGATGCGGATTTGTTTCCAGCAACAATCGGTCTTTGAAACTACCAGGTTCCATTTCATCAGCATTGACCACAAAATATTTGGGATAGCGGGCACTTTCATCCATTGGAACCATACTCCATTTTTGACCCGTAGGAAAACCCGCACCACCACGTCCTTTCAATCCAGAATCTAATACCATTTGGGTAATCGATTTCGACTCCATGGAAAGAGCTTTACCCAAACCTTTATAGCCGCCAGTTTTCTCATATTCTTCCAGGGTCAGCCAAGTGCCATCACTTTTAATATCTTCTGTTAGTGGTTTTTCCATCGTATTTAAAATTCATCGCTTTATTTGGACTTCCCTAATTGTCGAGCTCTTTGCCTACTTTGCGCAACTTTACGTTCTTGCTTTTAGGAAGATAAAATCACTTTTCATTCATATAGTTTCCCGCACGCAGATCTTCGCAGATTCTTAATTAACTTAAATAACCCAGATATAGTAGATGGTATTTTCTATTGACTTCATAACTTTTACACTTTCTTTAAAGTGATCACTCTATATTAGGACATAAAATTACCTCACACCTCATTCCTAACTCCTAATGCCTATTACAAAATTCATCATTCATAATTATCCAATATTTTCTCCAATTTATCAAGCGTCAAACTCCGGTGTAAATCATTATCAATCATCAGAACGGGCGCATGGTCACAATCTCCAAGACAAGGTACAGACAATAATGTAAACCGATCATCTCCGGTAGTTTGACCATATTCGATCTCAAGTTTTTGCTTTAAAAAAGTAATAATTTCATCATATCCCATAATGTAGCAACTCACACTATTACACACCAGGATCACATGCCGTCCAACTGGCCTTCGGAATATCAAATTATAATAGGTTGCCACACTATCAACAGCATCCACTGACATCTCTAAAATGGCTGCCAGTTCTTTTAATGCTTCATCAGAAACCCAACGATGATACTTTTGAACGATCTTAAGTCCTTCAATACAAGCGGCGCTTTTCACTGGAAAATGTTTAAAGGAATCTTTGATTTCCGATATTTCTTTTTCCGATAAAATTTGTTCTTGCGCCATTTTAATTGCAATTTTTATTCGTTTATAATTAATTTATTGAATTCCTATCGGTCAATATCCGCGAGCACATAATCCACACTTCCCAATATGGCCAGTAAATCGGCAACACTGTAACCCTTGCTGATTTCCGGCACAAATTGCATGTGCGGAAAAGATGGCGTACGGATGCGAGTTCGATATGAGGAGGTACTAGCATCAGCAATAAGATAGTAGCCGTTATGTCCCTTGGTAGCTTCCACGCCGCAAAATGCCTCGCCATGTGGTATAGCTGGACCCCAGGTGGTATGCACAAAATGATTAATGAGCGTTTCAATATCTTTCATGGTATTTTCTTTTCGGGGCGGTGTTGTCAATCGATGCTCTGATTTATAGGGCCCTGCTGGCATCTTGTGAAGGCATTGCTCAATGATCCGCACACTTTGTCGCATCTCTTCAATACGTACGACTGATCGGTCGTAGCAATCGCCATTCTTGCCAGTGGGAATGTCGAATTCAAACTGCTCATAACCAGAATACGGCTGTTTTTTTCTGAAATCCCATTCAAATCCAGTAGCCCTTAGGCCAGGACCTGTGATGCCCCATTCTATCGCCTCTTCCGTTGTATAAACTCCAATACCGACGGTACGTGCTTTGAAAATGCTGTTTCGCATAATCATCTTATCGTACTCGTTGAGCTTATTTTTAAAATAATCAATGAATCCCTGTATCAGTTTCTCCCATCCTTCAGGTAAATCTTGTGCCACGCCTCCAATTCGGAACCAGTTGGGATGCATTCGGGCACCACAAATGGCTTCTACAATTTCCAAGACTTTCTCACGATCATTAAACATCAAAAACACGGGTGTCATCATACCTAAATCCTGAGCAAAGGTGCCATACCAAACCAAATGACTCGAAATTCTAAAGAGTTCACTCATCATAATCCGGATGACTTTCGCTCGATCCGGAACATCGATATCGCCTAGTTTTTCAACAGCCATGACATAGGGGAAATTGTTCATGACGCCACCCAGGTAATCCACGCGGTCCGTATATGGAATATAGGTATGCCAGGATTGCCGCTCTCCCATTTTTTCGGCTCCACGATGATGAAATCCTATATCTGGAACAATATTTACAATTTGCTCCCCATCCAGTTGTAATATGAGCCTGAGGATCCCATGCGTTCCGGGATGTTGTGGCCCAAGGTTAAGGAACATCAATTCATCGCCACCTAAGGTTTTATCCAGTCCCCATTCTTCAGGTTTGAAACGGAGCGCTTCCATTTCTCTTTCTTGTTTATCATCAGGTAGTTGAAAAGGCCCCATTTCAGTGGCTCTAGCAGGATGACATTTCTGTAAAGGATGTCCCACCCAAGTTCGTGGCATCAGAATTCGTCTCAAATCTGGATGTCCGGTAAATTTCACACCAAAAAGGTCATATATTTCTCTTTCGTACCAATTAGCTGAAGGCCATACCGAAGTTACCGATGCGATGGAAGCTTCGCTAGAAGTCAGTGCCACTTTCAGACGCACAAAATCATTTCTTTCGAAGGAAAGCAGTTGATAAACAATGGTAAAGCGACTTTCGGGCTGACCATTTCGAAATTTTCTCGCCTGCTCATCAATCGCTGTAAGATCATACAACATCTTGAAAGGCTCTTCCACATCATTTTTCAGAAAACGCAAGACATCAACAATATGGTCGCCATGAATCCAAAGAGTGGGAAAATTATCTTTGGTTTCCTGAACACTTATAATTACCTCTTGAAAGTGATCTTTTAATATGGTAGTTATTTCCTTCATTTTTCATCTATGCAAACTATTGGTATTTGTAATCATTTATCATTGTTGTCCAATTAAACCTTGTTTTACTTGATGTAAACCATGAGAAATACGAGTTTTTAAAGTTTTTAATAATTACATCTACTTTTCGTTATTTAATAAAATCCCAGTGAAAAGTACAAACCCTGAGTGGTTTTTGATTTTTAAATCCTACTCCTTCAGCATTTTACCACTCTAGTCTTTATTCTATATTCTATAAGCGAAGCGGTCTTGAATCTTTATATAGGAAACCTTCCCTCAAATTTTATCAGGACTTTGTATTTCGGTCATTTTCAGTCGTTGTGGCCCTTGTAAATCTCTCATAGAAACTTCGTTGGGTTTTATAATTCCTTGAGGACCTATCCTCCAGCTCAAGGGTCTCTGTTCTTTGCCTACTTGATCTCTCAGCAGTAAAATGGCCTCAAGGAAGGCATCCGGCCTGGGCGGACAACCGGGCACATAAACATCCACAGGCAAAAATTTATCTACGCCCTGTACCACGCTGTAGATATCATACATACCGCCAGAATTGGCACAAGAACCCATAGAAATTACCCAACGGGGCGCCATCATTTGCTCATATAAACGTTGTATGACAGGTGCCATTTTAATAAATACCGTTCCGGCAATTACCATCATATCGGCTTCACGAGGTGTGCCTCTAATCACTTCTGCGCCAAAACGTGCCAAATCGTATTTACTGGTAATACTCGTGGCCATCTCCACATAACAACAAGAAAGCCCAAAATTGAAAGGCCAAATCGAATTTTTCCGACCCCAAGCTACCATGCTGTCCATGTTTGTAAAAAGAATATTTTCTTGAATCGTTTCTTCGAACGAACCATTCCCTTTTATAACCGCTGTTGGGTTGGCTGCTTTGCTGGTCCACCATTTCATCTTTAATTGGTTTTTGTTTTTTTATGATAGGCTTTAAGAATCGCCTTAGTATTCGGACCAAAGTCCATAGCTCCAATTTTCCAGAGATAGAAAAGCAAAATCAGTAGTTCAGCTATAAAAACGAGTATGATGATATATCCTGGCCATCCGGTTTCTCGAATGGAGATGGCCCAAGTGAAGACAAAAACAGCTTCGAGGTCAAACACCACAAAAAACATCGAAACGACATAAAAATGTATGGGGAAATGCAAGCGTGCAGAACCTGTAGGGATGACTCCCGATTCGAAAGGTTGGGATGTCGCTTTTTCGTTATGGCGTTCACCTAAAAAATAAGAGACGCCTAACATTCCACCTACCAATAAAATCACGGCGAATCCATAAAACAGCAAAGGCCATAATAAAGTGATGTTTGTGGTATGTTCCATTTAAAGCACGATTTAATAAATCAGTTTTTTGAGAAATGAAAATGTTGTATATTCCTTTGAGAAGGACTTAAATCTCTAAGTATATTCCTTAAAGTTAGAGAGATACCCACTCAAATTTCTTACAAACAATATAACGAAAGTTGCATAATTCATAGATTTGACTATTATTTAAAAG
Source organism: Gelidibacter sp. (assembly GCF_039916245.1). Lineage (GTDB taxonomy): Bacteria > Bacteroidota > Bacteroidia > Flavobacteriales > Flavobacteriaceae > Gelidibacter. The sequence continues at coordinate 3,434 of NZ_JBDSLS010000300.1, read as the reverse complement.
TTCATGCACTCCTTAGTCTCAGTAATTTAACCCACTTACTTTACGCTTTCAACAAAGGTTTTACGCGTGTTAATTCCAAAAAACTCTTCACGTATTTCATCTTATTGTTTGAATGCACATTTAAAGATGAGATGAGATTTTGTGTTCTACTTTACAAAAAACTCAACACGTGTTTTTACATGTACTTTAACAATCAAACCAGTCAGTATCCTATTCATCCTGAAACCATTAAAAACGTCACTTGTGTGTGAATAATGTAAAATATCATTGCGTTTCTGTAAGCCATCCAAAAAATGAAAAGTTATCTTTATAACAATTGAAAAAAAGGAAAATGCCACGGCTCGGTAATTAAGCCTCCACTTATTAAAACCGGCACATACTTGTTGAAAAGTGTGAGATTTGAACCTCTAGTTAGCACGCATTGGCATTCACTTTACAAAAAATAATGATCCTAAAATTTAAATGTCAAAAAACCCTAGAATAATTATTGTTGGCGCAGGCTTTGGTGGAATCAAATTGGTCAAAGAACTTTGCAATAAACCCGTTGAAGTGGTTCTGATTGATCAGAACAACTACCACAATTTTCAACCTTTAATGTACCAGGTAGCAACAGGCGGCCTTGAACCCGGAAGCATTGCTTATCCTGTGCGTCGGATTTTTAGAAAATACAAAAACATCCACTTTCGGATGGCTGAAGTGCTATCCGTTAACATTGAAAAAAATCAGGTTTTTACATCTATTGGAGAAATTGACTTCGATTACCTTGTTATCGCCTCGGGAAGTGAAAACAATTTTTTCAATTTTGAACCCGTCAAGGATAAACTACTGGCCTTAAAGTCAGTTCCAGAGGCCCTGTCACTGCGAAATAGCATTTTCAGAAATCTGGAAAAAGCGATGGCCTATAAGATGAAGAATCCACTCAAGGAAGTTATGAATATCGCCATCATTGGCGGCGGTCCGGCTGGATTGGAGTTGGCTGGAGCATTAGCAGAAATGAAGCGGTATGTTCTTCCAAAAGAATTCCCAGATTTGGACCGCTCAACCATGAACATTAACCTTTATCAATCGGGTCCTAAATTACTGGAAGCGATGTCAGAAGAAGCTTCTGATAAAAGTCTGGAATATCTAAAAGAATTGGGCGTCAATGTCTGTTTAAATACACGGGTTGAAAATTATGATGGCGATAAAATTGAGTTCGCCGATGGAAGCTTTTTTAATACCAACCTCGTCATCTGGACTGCCGGAGTAAAAGGTGCGCCAATAAAGGGGTTTCCTGAGAACACCATCTTGCCTGGTAATCGTATTTCAGTTGATGAATACAATGAAGTCAGTGGTTGTAAGAATATTTTTGCTATTGGAGATGTCGCCGCACATATTACCATCGAAAACCCAAAGGGACAGCCCATGTTAGCTCCTGTAGCACAACAGCAAGGCAAACTTTTGGCGAAGAATATTTTGAATAAAATAGAAAATAATCCGATGGCCCCGTTTCAATACCACAATAGAGGTGTCATGGCCACTATCGGAAGAAATAAAGCCGTAGTCGATCTGCCACATTACAAGTTTCAGGGCGTATTTGCCTGGTTTGTTTGGATGTTTGTTCACATCTTATCGATTGTAGGTTTTCGTAGTAAAATAGTAGCTTTTATTGATTGGTCTACAAATTATTTCAGCTATGACCGACCTCTTGGGGTTATTTTAAATTCTGCAGAAGTGAATAGAAGGCAACCACAGAAGGAAAAAATTAAAGACGAAGTATAGACATATGGAAACTAAAGAATTAATTCAGGAATGTATTGACACCGTACGCGTTTTATCGGCCGATGCCGTGCAAAAAGCAAATTCAGGACATCCTGGCACCCCGATGGCGCTATCGCCATTAGGCCATTTATTATGGTCGGAGTTCATGCACTACAATCCAAAAAATCCAGAATGGGCCAATCGCGATCGGTTCGTTCTATCCTGTGGGCATGCCTGCATGTTACAATACAGTTATTTATATTTAACGGGCTATAAAATCACACTCGACGACATCAAAAATTTCCGTCAACTACACAGCATCACGGCGGGCCATCCCGAATATGGACTTATGCCTGGAATAGAAGTCACTACGGGACCTTTGGGACAAGGATTTGCAAATGGTGTGGGCATGGCAATTGCCGAAAAATATATAGCGGAGCGTTACAACCAGCCCGATTTCAAACTATTTGATTATAAAATTTATGCCATCTGCAGCGATGGCGATCTTATGGAAGGTGTTTCGGCCGAAGCGGCTTCCCTTGCTGGTCGCCTCGGCTTAGGAAATATGATTTATTTCTACGACAACAATCATATTACCATCGAAGGTGACACCTCTCTCACATTTAATGAAGATGTTTCAAAGCGCTTTGAAGCCTATGGTTGGCATGTTCAAAATCTATCCGATATCAATGACCTCGATGCACTTTCAAAAGCCATTAAAAACGCCCAAAATGAAACCAATCGCCCTTCGCTCATTAAGGTTCGCAGTCATATTGGTTATGGAAGTCCAAATAAGGAGGACACAGCGGCAGCACACGGTTCAGCGTTGGGCAAAGACGAAGTGCGTTTGGTAAAGCAAAACTTCGGATTCAATCCCGATAAAGATTTTATAGTCCATGATGATGTCTTAGATTTTTACAGAAAAGCCGGAAGTAAATCAGCAGAAAATGAAGACAATTGGAACGAATTATATGAAAACTATAAGGTGCGCCACCGTGATCTTGCCAATGAATACGAAAACATAATTAACGGAAAACTACCTGATGACTGGGAGAAAAAACTTCCAGTATTTGAACCTGGCAATGGCATGGCAACCCGTAAAGCATCTGGAAAAATCTTGAATGCTATCGCGGAATATTTTCCACAATTAATTGGTGGTTCAGCCGATTTATCGCCATCAACGGATACCAATTTAAATGATTACCTCTCTTTTTCTGCAACACAACGGATGGGTCGCAACTTCCATTTCGGCATCCGAGAACATGCCATGGGCGCCATCATCAACGGGATGGCACTCAGTAAATATCTAATTCCTTATGGCGCTACTTTTCTGATTTTTTCCGATTATATGCGTCCGCCATTACGATTGGCCGCCATTATGAAAATCCGACCGATTATGGTGTTCACGCACGATAGCATCGCTTTGGGCGAAGACGGTACCACCCATCAACCTGTCGAACAATTGCTCGGACTGCGCAGCGTCCCAAATATGACCGTCATCCGTCCGGCAGATGCCAACGAAACCGCGCAAGCTTGGCGTGTGGCCATCAAACATACAAATGGACCAGTAGCCATTGTTTTGACCCGTCAGGAAATTCCGATTATCGATCAGAAAAAATATGCCAAAGCAGAAAACCTGGAGAAAGGCGCTTACATTCTTTCTGATTCAGAGGGTCTTCCGGATATTATTTTAA
>NZ_JBDSLS010000299.1:0-11239 GCF_039916245.1 Gelidibacter sp. | reverse complement strand
TTAAATGAAGCAAATAATTACCTCACTAATTTTCTTACTTGGCTTATTAAGCAGCAGCGCCCAGACTGCTTTGGACATTACAAATTTACAAACACCTGCTTTAGACGAAAGTTCTGGACTCCTTTTTTATAATGACAAGCTCATTACGCATAATGACAGTGGTGGCAAAGCGGAATTATATGAAATAAATCCAACCACAGGTCTTATCACAAGAACAGTCGAAATATCAAATGCTTCCAATGTAGATTGGGAAGATATTGCCCAAGACGCGTCTTATATCTATATCGGCGATATTGGAAACAACTCTGGAAATAGAACCGATTTAAAGATTTATAAAATATCTAAACAAGAATACAACACTAATGATGGCAGCGTGCAGGCGGAAATCATAGCCTTTTCTTATGCCGACCAACTTGATTTTACGCGTCGCACAAACATGACGAACTGGGATGCTGAAGGACTCATTTGTTATGGGGATAAACTCCTTGTATTAACTAAAAACTGGGCAGATAACCAAACAAATGTGTATGCGATTCCAAAAACTAGCGGCACCCATAGCGCTGTTTTAGCTAGCAGTTACAACACCAACGGACTTATAACGGGCGCCGATAATTCTCCTGATGAAAGTGTCATTTATCTTGTAGGCTACAGCACTTCGGAAGCGCCATTTATTTACACCATCCATAATATCCCTAAGAATAGTTTGGATATATTTTCTGGGAACATCTCAGAAAAAACATCAGATATCTTAACCATAGGCCATCAAGTGGAAGGCATTGCGCTATTTGAAATCACACCGATGAACCATCGTTTATATCTTTCAAATGAAAAATTTAGCGCTTCTCTGGGCCCCATAAAAATAAAAGTTCCAGCTAAATTGATGCGCATCGAAATTGATGCGAAAACCTTAAACCCACACTAAGGTTTATTTGGATTTTGCTAGCACTCGTTGAAAACGAGCGCTAGCCGCGTTACAAACGAGCGGTAGCTGTCTAAAATTTACGAGACTAAAATCCTTAGGAATTCTCCGACTCAAACATAGCAATAGCCTTTAAAAAGTATTTGCCATAGCGTTCCGCTTTTACTTTTCCGATACCCAAAACCTCTTTGAATTCTGTTTTAGTCCTTGGTCGTCTTGCTTCCATATCTTTTAAAGTGGCATCACTAAAAACGACATAGGCAGGGACTTTAGCTTCTTTCGCAATGGCCAAACGGAGTTCTCGCAGTTTTTGAAACAATTCGGAATCCATCATGTTTTTAGGCCGCACTTCCTTAGTTGCAAGCACTTGTTTTTGAGGTGTAGCCAATCGGACTTGCCGGTCTTGAAACAAAACGGCATTGGCCAGCGGCGTCAATAATAATCGTCCGTTCTCATGAAAGCGGATTTCTAAAATTCCTTGATTCAACATCTGAATGATATATTGCTGTAAATCCAACCAAGAAATATCTTTAAGAATTCCGTAGGTCTTGATATTTTGATAGCCTTTAATCAATATCTGAGCGTTTTGGGCACCTCTTAACAAATCGATAACCATACCCGTTGGCTCTAGTTCTTTAAGTCGATAAACCGCCGAACACACTTTTTTGGTCAGTAGCGTGCCGTCAAAATATTGTGGTGGTGCTTTGCAGACATCACAATTGTTACAGTTTTCGGTATGATGTTCTCCAAAATAATTGAGCAACGCAATGCGACGGCAACTTAAAGCTTCAGCAAACTGCTGCATGCGGTTGAGTTTCGCTATTTGATAGTTGGCATTGGATGCACCTTCTGTGAACTTCCTGAGCTGGACCACATCGGCATACGAATAAAACAAAATATTATACGCCGGAAGTCCGTCCCTACCTCCTCGACCTATTTCCTGATAATAGCCTTCAATGTTTTTAGGCATATTATAATGGATGACCCAGCGCACGTTACTTTTGTCAATGCCCATCCCAAAGGCAATGGTGGCGACAATTATTGGCGTTCTATCATTGATAAAACTTTCCTGAATGCTGTTTCGTTTGTCGGCGGTTAAACCCGCATGATAGGCTTTTGCCTTAAAACCACTTTTATTTAATTTAGCCGTGACCTCCTGTGTGCCTTTTCTGCTTAAACAATAAATAATACCACTTTCGTCGGGTCGAGTCTTCAAGAATTTTATTATCTGATTGATACGATCATTTCCTGGTCGCACTTCCAAATAAAGATTTTTCCGATCAAAAGAGGACAAATGCACCTTAGCCTCCCTAATGTTCAACTGAGTGATGATATCCTGTTGGGTCGCACCATCGGCAGTGGCCGTAAATGCAGCTATCGGTTTATTTGGGAATTGCTTTTTCAGATACCCCAATTGGGTATAAGCAGGTCTAAAATCGTGACCCCAAGACGAAATACAATGGGCTTCATCAACCGCGATTAAATTTATTTTAATGTCAGAAAAATATGGGAAAAGCGTTTTTAAACTTTCTGGAGCCACATAAATCAACTTTAAGCCGCCTGCTTGCAATCTTTTAAGAGTCTCATTCTGGACAGAAACCTCTTGACTGCTATTGTAATAGGCAGCAGGAATTCCATTGGTCAACAGCGCATCCACTTGATCTTTCATTAAAGCAATCAAAGGCGAAATCACAATCGCCGTTCCTGGAAGTGCCAGGGCCGGCAACTGAAAGCACACCGACTTTCCACCACCCGTCGGCATAATGGTCAGAACGTCATTGCCATTGATAATATCGTTTACAATTCGTTCTTGATTAGGCCGAAAAGTACGGTATCCGAAATGGGTTTTTAAAAGTTTTAAAGTGGTATCTGTAGTAATCATTTGTTATTCTTTAAAAAGACACTTGGCCATGCTTTCAAGTATATTCTGAATGTCTAAACAAAGCTCAATGAATCAAGAATCTAAATGAATGACCTGTAGATTAAATTCATTAAAAGTTCAGGGAATCAAGTTTTGTATAAAAAAAGCTAAAATCAACTTTTTAAGCGGCATCAAAGGTACTGATTTCGATATGGATTTCTAAGGTTTCAGGGTGCTGTAGTTTGCCTTGTTTTCAACAGAGCATATATTGAATTACAACGAAATAATGGGATTCACGAGAAATAATTAATTCTCGGGAAAATAAAAAACTGCTTTTGGCATGAGTTTCAACAAAAAAAGCCGTGCGATGTGCACAGCTTGATTTGTATTATACATGTTTTAAACCAACAACTTCCGGGAATTAAACCTCTGGAGGGATTAAAACCTGAAATTCAATTTGGCATAATAATACGCGCCACCAAATCCCATTTGTACGGCATCCCAATACCCACCACCTTCAGTCCAATCGTCTTGTTGATCTGGGTAGATATTGAAGAGGTTATTGCTGCCGATATTCAATTTTAAATTATTTGATAGTTTAAAACCTAAATTAAGGTCGGTAACCATCTTTGCCCCATAAGCGTCCGTTGCTGCAATCATTTTCTGCTCAAATCCACCATAGTCGGCGGAATCTTCTTCGGCTTGCCAATCCAGCAACTTGATTTCGCTAAATCGTGTCAAGGTCATGCCAGCATCAAACCAACCTCTATTGTAATTTAATGATAAACTCAATTTACTGCCTGGCGCCGAGGCTAATAAAAACGCTTTATCACGCTCTCCAAAGAACGTTTGTTCATCTAAATTGCCGTTTAGAACTTTATCAATTTTCATGTCATTAAAATTTCCAAGAAATGTGGCCCCGAAAGTACTTTCCGCTCCGATAGGTGTTTTCCAGGATAAAATGACATCCAATCCTGTGGTTTTGGTATCCACGCCATTAGCAAAAAACTGTGCAGAATCCACTCCAGGAATGTCTGAAGATGCAAATGTACCGGTTAAAACTATGCGGTCTTTGACATTAATATGATAGCCATCCACAGTTGCCGTAAATTCTCCGAAGGATGCCGTAAAACCTAATGCCGCATTAAACGCTTTTTCTTCTGCAAGTGGCCCAATTCCGAAGGATTTCGTCACGGGACTATTATTGGGCGACAATAGTTGATCGCTGGCTCTACCACCAATAAAGTTGGTAAATCTGAGGTTATAATATATTTGCGCCAAAGATGGCGCTCTAAAACCTGAACTGATCGAACCCCGAATATTGATATGGTCTGTGGCTTTCAATCGCGCGGCTAATTTCCCATTAATGGTACTTCCAAAATCACTAAAATTTTCAAAACGTGCCGCTGCACTCAATAGGAATTTTTCTGACAAATCAAATTCGGCATCGGCATATAAAGCAACGTTACTTCGACTTCTGTTGACCTCATTCGCTGGCGCATACCCTGGAAACCCTTGTGAACCTCCAGGTCGCGGATTTCCATCATCATCTTCAGCTTGCACTTGAGTAGCTGGATCGGTTATCAGAATACCACTTTCGGTAAATGTCCCATAAGATCCTGCTTCTCCGGCAAAAATTATAAAATTCTCAGTTCTGTATTCCGCACCAAAGGCGAGGTTCATTCCACTTAAAACATTTTCATAATATTTAGAAAAATCAAAATTGATTATGTTTTGGCTTAAACTATGGCCACCAGCATCAAAGTCCGTAGGTGATGCGTCTTCTAAAGATGCGTTTAGGGTGCCTTTAATATAATAATGAAAATTGTTGATGCCATAAGTGTTGCTAATGTCAATTTTCCATCCATCGCTCGTCTCTGTTCGCATCCCAGCAACGATAGAGTTATCTGTGATGATCGAGGTGATTCGTGGGGTATAACCATTTGGATAAATGGATTCCACCACGCGCTCACCATCGTTTCTGGTAAAAGCATAGGCGTCAGTATCTCTATAATTTCGTCCACCAAACGCATAAATCTCTGTTTTTTCAGAAACAGGAACGGCAAAGTTCCCAAAGAAATTAAAGCCATCAATGGCCGATTCTCCAAAACCTTTTCTGAAATCAAACGTAGGGCGTAAGGTGTGTTTTTTACTTAAATATTCAGTCGTAAAATTCGCAAAACCACCTTTCTCTCCTACTTTAACGCCATAATTCGCCGTAACTTTTACAGAACCACCGTCAAAATTTTTATCTTTCCCAATAGCGTTGCCATCTTTTTTGGTATCCAAACGGAAACCTTTAGTATTCCAGACGCCATAATTATCTTCTCGAAAAGCGCTAGTATTGACATCAGCATGCGTGCTATAAACTCCGTAATTGACACTTCCAGAAACCTCGTTCACCACATCCTTCAACACGATATTAATAACACCTGCTATTGCATCAGAACCATATTGTGCCGAAGCACCATCCCGCAAAATTTCAATACGTTTAATAGCTGAAGCCGGGATGGCATTCAAATCGGTTCCCGTATTGCCACGACCACGGGTTCCAAACAAGTTCACTAAAGACGACTGATGCCGGCGTTTGCCATTAATCAACACCAAGGTTTGGTCTGGCCCCATCCCGCGCAAGGAAGCGGGATCAATATGATCTGCCCCATCACTACCCGATTGCTTGTTGGCATTAAAAGAAGGCGCGGCATACTGTAACAGTTCGTTAATTTCTACCTTTCCAACCTGTGTAGTGACTTCTGATACGTCAATGACATCAATGGCAACAGCAGTATCCATCGCAGTTCGTTTAGGACTTCTGGAGCCTACTACAACCACTTCTTCCAGACCGACGCTTTCTCCAAGTCTAATGTCAATCACGGTCCGATTATTTACAGCGACTTCTCGGCTAGTGGAGCCCACATAACTAAATACCAAAATAGCACTGCCACTCACTGCAATTTTGTATCGGCCTTCAAAATCGGTCACCACACCATTTGTGGTGTTTTTTTCGATGACGTTCACGCCGACCATAGGTTGCCCGTCTGAATCCGTAACGGTTCCTGTGACAGCCTGAGCCAAACAAAAATTGATGCTAAAAAGGCTTAGCATCAAAATAAAGAGGTGTTTCATATGTTGATGTTTTTGAGTTAGTTAAGTTAAATATAGTTGAAATCCGCCCAACTCCTGTCAGTATAAAATAAAAAACTCAGACATTTAATTAACATAATATTTAAATAATGTTCATAAAAACATCAAGAAGTCAATCTTTTTAAGAGTTTATCACTCAGAAACGATGTTTTAAATGCATGCCTTTTTTTTACATGAATTGTCCTAACATCGCCAAATAATTTTAGCAACCTTCTCAAAAAGGACTGAAAGTCCGGATTATTCGTGTAATTTTTAGTGAAGAATTTGAGTCAGAATTCGCAGAATACGATTAAGTCCGTGAAAATTCGTGAAATTCGTCATATTGATAGAGCAACAAATCTCACACCTTCCCGTCGGTTATCGATTTAGAAGAAATCATAAGACTTATAATAAAGCCAATGACACATAAAAAGGCGCATCTTCGCAATCCTATTAGTTTTTTATGGTAATGGACACTTTCCCACTAAATATAAAAATAATTCCTATTTTAGCTTCAACCACAGAGTACATTATAGTTAGAACTAATTTTTACGCAGAAAGTTCATCAACCTCAATGTTACACTAGTTACCAGCAAAAATGACCTAACACCTATGAAAAAAAACTACATCCTAATTCTTGCTATTTTAGCATTTACTCAAGCGAAAGCGCAACTCGTAAAAGAAAAATCAATTGATATCTCTGTAGGTTACGGCATTAGCACGCCCTTCGACGATATTGATATTTATGGTTCCGGCCTTTACCTACAAGGCGAATACGTCCTTTCCATTGCCTCTTGGATTGACCTAAGACCTTACGCAGGTTTAATTTTGACCAAAAGTATTGAGAACAAACGGTTTCCTTCAGAATATAAATCAAATGCCAATGCATTTTTAATTGGGGGAAAAGCGCGACTTAAAGCACCTATCCCATGGGTTGCGCCTTATTTCGAAATAGGTATCGGTGCCTCCGTTGGCTCATTTGAAACCATAACGCCTTGGACCTATATTGAAGAAAGCGGTTTACTCATGCACATCCCTTTATCAATTGGACTTGAATTAGGACCAAAGCATAATTTTGACGTGGCTTTTACCTACTATTTTCATGAGAACGCCCAACAATTCGTTGGAGCATTAGCAATTGGCTTTTCGATACCTCTCAATAATTAAAAACAATTGGATGCTCTTTTATCCATTCCAAATCAAACCATAAAAAATGACCATTACAAACAGTACACTTGCCGACATCGATGCAATTTTCAAACTTTATGACGCCGCAACCGCCTATCAAAAAACCGTTAACAATAAAAGCTGGAGCGGATTTGAACGCGCACTCGTAGAAAAGGAAATCAATGAAAATCGACATTTTAAGATTGTTGATGCCGACGAAATCGCCTGTACGTTTGTCATTACTTTTAGTGATCCCATCATTTGGAAAAATTCAGATCAGGAGAAGGCCATTTATTTGCATCGGATTGCCACACATCCAAATTTCAGAGGCCGAGGCTATATCAATAAGATTGTGGAATGGTCCACAGATTTTGCAAAAGAAAGAGACGTGGACTTCATCAGAATGGATACCCATAGCGGGAACGACCGATTAAACAAACATTATATGAATTCTGGCTTTACCTATAAAGGCATCAGTAGTATAGAATGGACCAGTGATTTACCTGAACATTATAAAGAGGGTCCTTTCAGTCTGTTTGAAATTAAATTATAATCCGAAGTTTAAAACGGTTTTAAGAAGCAATTCGCACAGTCCATAACCCATCATTCGTTAAAAAAAATCGCCAATGCCAATAGAAAATATTCCAGAAATCTATATTCCCAAGACTAACCAGAGACTGGATTTATTAGGCTATGATTTTAAAATGACCAGTGACGTAGTTAAGAGCAAAGTCCACTTAAGCATGAATATGTTCAGTTTTCTGCAAGTTGGAAAAAAACAGGTTTACTTTGCAGGAAACTCTATTGCGGTTAACAAAGACCAATCTTTATTGCTGAAAAAAGGAAATTGACTCTGGACGGAATTACTCGAAATAGAAGCCATCCATTACTGTAAACTTATCTTTTTCTCTGAAAAAGTACTTCAAGAGTTTTTAGAGAAACATACCAAAATCTAAGTTATTTACAATCGCTGATAAGAGTTCCTCCTTTAAGCAGATCATTGAAGGTAGAATACATTCCAATTTGAAATTAGAGGAAATTTCCTTTTTATCCAACATGAGCCTTTCAGCCTTTAAACGCCATTTTATTAGTGCATATAAAAAATCTCCCAGAAAATGGCTTCAGGATAAACGTCTGCAAAAAGCAAAAGAAATTCTGGAAGAGGTCACTTAAAAGCATCGGATATCTATTAGAATATTGGCTATAACAATCTTTCTTACTTCAATAGTGCCTTTAAAAACAAGTTTGGAATACGTCCGACGGATCTGTCTAATTAAAAACAAATTCTTAAAGAAACATCTTAGTTTTTAGACTGTATTGTACCAATGATCAACTAGATTTTTAAAATCGTCATATAAATTTAAGCCACCAATTTCTCTTTGGTAATTTTATCTACAACAATGGCAATCGCGCCATCACCAGTAACATTACAAGCGGTTCCAAAACTATCCATTGCAATATACAAGGCAATCATTAATCCTATCATTTCCTCATTAAAACCTAACATCGACTGTAAGATTCCTACCGCAGCCATAATGGCACCCCCAGGAACTCCGGGTGCTGCAACCATAGCAATTCCAAGCATAAAGATAAATCCGGCAAAGAGTGTAAAACTAAAAGGCATCCCATGTAAAATCATTAAAGCCATCGCGCAAGCAGTAATTTTCATGATACTCCCTGATAAGTGAATGGTCGCACACAATGGAATCACAAAGCCTGCAATTTTTTCGGAAACACCATTTTTTAAGGTCTGCTCCAAAGTTACCGGAATAGTAGCTGCGGAAGACTGCGTTCCCAATGCTGTAAAATAAGCCGGAATCATGTTGCCCAACAACTTAATCGGATTTCTTTTTGTAAAGGCGCCCGCAATGGTGTACTGAAGCAATAAAAGAACAATATGTAAGGCGAAGATGACGCCAATAATACTGATAAACACTTTAAGGATAGAAAACACCTGACCATTGAAAGCCATACTGGCAAATATGCCTAAAATAAAAAGTGGCAAAAGTGGCACGATAATCTTCTCGATTACTTGCATAATGATCTTTTCAAAATCTCTTACGACCAATTTCAAACTGGAATTCTCTTGAAAAGACAAGCCTAAACCAATGATAAAAGCCAGCACCAATGCAGACATGACATCTAATATGGGCGGAATATTAATACTAAAATAGGGTGTGAGTTCACGGCCTGGATCAGCAACCTGTGCGACATCGTTAACGTGCGATTCTAAAAGCGATGGGAATATACCCGAGGTTATGAAATAAGTCGAAAATCCAGAAAACAGGGTCGATCCGTAAGCAATGGCCACAGTAAGCAATAATAATTTGCCAGCACCTTTGCCTAAATCAGAAATGGCAGGCATGATCAATCCCATAATAATCAAAGGAATAGAGAAGCTTAAAAACTGCCCGAAAAACGAATTAAAGGTGGTAAATATTCGGTTGATGGACTCTGGTAAATACAGTCCAAAAACAATACCTAATACAATGGCAATAAAAACTTTAAATAGTAAGTTCGAAAATAAACGCTTCATGGTAATATGCTATTAAATAAAAAGACGCAAGTTGTCCTCTGTGATTATTTTAAGTTTGCTAATATACAGCCAAAGTGAGAACCTAGCGTTATGACCGCTCTTTTTTAAGAGGAAATACCAACTATTTAACGTACTCATTCCAGAGATGAAAAGACTTTAGATGCTTCTTGATGAATAAAAACTGTATTGACCTGTTTCACAAGCTATTGAACGGTTTTAATAAGCAGCCAATGCCACACCTTCCCAGTGTATTTGTATTAGAAATATGAACACTAAAAAACAGTCCTTATGAATATTACCTTGGAACAAGCAGAAAAAGCAATCGCGGCTGCAAAACAAAAAGCCGTTGCAGTCGATACAAAAATGAATATCGTCGTTGATGACGCAGGCGCAAACTTAGTTGCTTTTGCAAGAATGGAAGACGCACGGTTAGGCTCGCTTGACATCGCAATTAAAAAGGCAAAAACAGCTCGTTTTTTCGATATGAATACAGGCATTATTGGCGAATTATCACAATCAGGAGGTTCTTTATATAACATTGAACATGCTAACAACGGATTAATTAACTTCCCAGGAGGTGTCCCAATCAGAAATTCAAACGACGAAATCATCGGCGCTATCGGCGTGAGTGGCAGTTCAGTCGAAAATGATCATGCCGTAGCAAGTGCTGGAGCAGAAACCATCTAAATATTGAATTTTCACTCAATGAAAAGAGGATAATTAGCTTTAATTATCCTCTTTTTATTTGTTTTTTATCTCATAAAAAAATGGTTGATTTCACCAAATAACTTCAGAGTTAATCAATGGTTTACAATTCGTAAATCACTCTAAAAAACGAACTGAATCCATTTTCACTTTTAGTCAAAGGAAACCCGGCTACAAAACCTATGGCCAGATCATGTTTGATTTGCAATTTTGCTTGTGGCCGCATGACCAAATCAAGATCTCCGTGCACTAATTCCTTATTAAACTCTATGCCCACAAAATGTGAGGAGTTTGGTATACTGTAAAAAAACGAGACATTAATTTGCCAATCGACATCAGTAAAATCCGTATGGAAGTCATGCCTAAATAAGGGTCCCGTAAGCAGTAAAGTATGAAAATTATTGCCCCAGCGTTTAGCTGCAACGAAAAACGGACTGTAAACCAAGCCCGTAACAAACTGGCTATCGCCATAGCTCTTAAAATCGGTAAAATCAAAAACCTGTGTATATCCTAGTGCTAGTGTGGTATTGTATTTTGTTGAGACATAAAAGGAGTATTGTGCAGATAATCTCAAGTTTTCGAGTGCGTTTTCAGGTATTGCAATCGCAGAAGTCGTACGCCTGTAAAATATAAAATCAGTTTCTATTTCTAGTCCCAATCGGTTTATAGGCGCAAATTCATATTCCGCCAAGAGTCCATATTCACTGTAACCATGTTTTACGTTGGTAAAATCGCCGGCAATATTGAGTTCCTTTTCACCTTTTCTCGCGCCAAGATCTCTAACCAAATCTATATAAAGTGGTTCGATATGTTTTACCTTATCAAGAACTTTTGGCTTATTATCTGTTTGTGAAAAGCCTATAGCGCTTATAAGCACGAAGGCCATGATCAACATTTCATTTCTAGTATTCCATTTTTCTTTCATTTT
>NZ_JBDSLS010000298.1:0-14342 GCF_039916245.1 Gelidibacter sp. | reverse complement strand
TAACCAGGCCCAAATCCGAATGCAAAACCATTTGTAGTTGGACCATCTTTAACATTTACTCCTGCAAAACCTGCATTTGCTTCCAAGAAAAAACGTCCGTTTTTCAACAAGTTATCTATACCTTTTTCTCCTGGAGACACATAGTATCTAGATAAGGCCTGGATTCCATAGAGAGTAGCTTCAGAAGCACCTTCTGATTTAGCAGATTTAGTATAACCTAAATTGACCACTGCTCCTATCAAGAAGTTATCAGAAACAAAATAACCAACTTTTGGAGCTAATCCAACGTTAAATCCTGCACCTTTATTAAGTCCAAAGTTAAAACCGAAAAGTCCGTTGCTTGCTGTACTTGTAATACCACTACCCAAGTCGGTACCGATCATATAATCGCCTTTGCTCAATTGTGCATTTGAAATACCGACAGCGCCAAAAACCATGACGAATGTCATTAACATTGCATTTTTTAAATTTTTAGAAGGGCTCCTTCTGACCTCTTCGCAATTTAAATTTTTACTTTGAATGTCTAGTTTACCATTTTCAGCGATTGCGGAATAAAATTTGTTTGTTTTTTTCATCGTATTATACATTTAAATGTAGAAGGCATAATTTCCAAACCTAATTTTAAATCTAATAACACTATAGATGTATAGAAGATATGTTAGATTTAAATTCATCAGCTGCAAATTGTGCTTCTGGGTTGTTAATATTAAATCTATCCTAAATATACGATGTGTTGGAATATTTTCGAATATGGCACAGCCAAAGTTTTGTTAAATGTTACTGAAAATCAAACTCTTATAGGAACGGAGATAATAATCGGACGGCTCTTTCCCACAGTAATATATATTTTGGTCGTTGAAGCCATACCGATGCATCGATCATTTCAGACTCTTCTAAATCATCATAAAAGACATCCGTCAATTGTTTTGCAAGCGAATTACCGTACACTATCGCATTCACTTCAAAATTGAGATCAAAACTTCGGTAATCCATATTTGCCGATCCAACAATTGCTAAATTATCATCAATGACCATTGTTTTGGCGTGAACAAAGCCTTTGTTGTATTGATAGATTTTCGCGCCATATTGCAAGAGTTCCGTATAATAAGCACTTGCCGCAGCATTTACCATTTTAGAATCTGAAATACCGGGAATTAAAATCTTGACGTCCAATCCGCTTTGAATGGCGATAATCAAAGCATCCATCAAGCTTTCTCCTGGAATAAAATACGGACTTGTGATATAGATGCTATTCTTTGCAGAACCAATGGCTTCCAATAGCGAATAGAAAATAACAGGCTGCTTACTATCTGGCCCTGATGCTGCAATTTGCACGATATCATTTTTTATGGAGTCATGTTGTGTTTGATCAGGAAAATACTTTTTATCATACTCTAAACATATTGGACTGCAAAAATTCCAATCGCACATAAACAAGTATTGTAAATACGAGGTCGCTGCACCTGTGATCATCAAATGGGTGTCTCTCCAAAATAAAGGATTTTCTTTTTTGAGATCGTTTCGGTATTTATCACTCATATTAATTCCTCCTACAAATCCGACTGTACCATCAATTATAATAATTTTTCGGTGGTTACGGTAATTGAGTCGGTTGGCCAAAGCATACCATCTTATTCTGTAAAAAGGGATTGTTTGTACACCAGCATCTTCTAATCTTTTGATAAATGCTTTGCCAAGCCCATGGCTTCCAAAATCGTCATACATAAATCGCACCTCAACGCCTTCTTGCGCTTTTCTGATCAGAATATTGGCCACAGAATTTCCTGTAATGTCATTTTCATAAATATAATACTCGATATGAATATGAGATTTCGCATTCTCTAAGGCTTTTAAGAGCTCTGGAAATTTTTCTTCCCCATTAATCAGCAGTTTCACTTGGTTATTTGCGGTTAACGGACTGCTTCCCGAATGCAAGATGAATTTTGATAAATTCTGATAGCTGCCGGCTACTAAGCCCGAAGTGCCTATCGATTCAGAATATGTATTCATTCTTTCCTTAATGCTTTTTCGAAGCGGTTCATCGTCAACAATTTTCTTCGAATACAACTTTCGTTTTCGATAATTGATGCCCACAGAAAAATAAAAAATCATGCCCACAAAAGGAACAAATACAATAAAAAGGATATAAGCCAACGCTTTAGTGCTGCTTCGCGTATCATATAAAACCCTTAAAATGACGAAAATAACTAATAATCCATATGCGATTTCTGCAAGTAAGATCCAACTCATATTAAAGTGTTTTTTGTAGTGTTAAATTAAGGTATTTCCTTCAATAAAAAGACCTCACATGTTTTAAAAACTTGTGAGGTCTACATAATAAAAATGAGCTATTTAAGTGATTTCAAGAACTTATTCGCGTTGCACTTCAGCAACTTCTTCCAGTTCCTCTTCACTTTCATCAAAATAGAGATAGCGTTCTTTACTATCATCCAATTCGTCCATCCATTCAGTATGGTGGGTTTCGGCCTTGGTACCAGTAACCACACTTTGGAATGTTTTATCTCTATAAGTTAAAATATTCTCGTCCTTATCCTGAAGCCACTCCTTAAACATCACGCCAACATTATCGACGTTAAAATCAGGATAGTCAGAAATCGCCAATAAATCTTTAATGTAAGCCGATTGAAAATCGACATCATCAGCACCCGAATGCAGTTTTTCATTAGCGCTTAACCAGGTATCAATATCGATGCGTCGTTCTGCTTTTGACGGTAATTCATAGCGCTCCATCATAAAATCTCGCGCCACCCAAGCCTGCGCATCAAACATGTTAAAGGTATAGTACTGATCCTGCATTCCTAAATAAATCAATTTTGGCAATTCGTTAAAGAATACGCCTTTATAAAGATTGTCAGGGTAGAGATTATTTTTGGTTTTTAAGCGTAATTCATCCGGTAGAAATGGGAATTTATGCTGGTATCCCGTACACATAATAACGGCATCAAATCTGGCCGATGTCCCATCTTTAAAATGGGCTATGTCGTCTTCAAAATAAGTCAATAACGGGACTTCCGTAATACCGTCTGGCCAATTCACACCAATCGGATTGCTTCGATAACTCAAAGTAACCGTCTTTGCGCCATGTTTATGACATTGCACGCCGATATCTTCAGCCGAATAACTACTTCCGATAATCAACAAGTCTTGATCTTTATAAGGATCAGCACCTCTGAAATCGTGCGCATGCATCACTTGACCCGGGAAATCCTCAATCCCTTTAAAGTAAGGCATATTTGGCGTTGAGAAATGACCTGAAGCCACCACGAGATAATCAAACACTTCCGTGTAGGTTTTATTGATTTTCAGATCGTCCAAAACCATTTCAAACTTTTCAGTTTCCTCATTATAGTTAACCCAACGCACCGTGGTATCAAACCGAATATAATCGCGCACTTTATTCTTTTTAATCCGTCCCTGGATATAATCGAATAATACCGGTCGGGGTGGATAAGAGGAGATTGGCTTTTTAAAATGTTCATCAAAGGAATAGTCTGAAAACTCTAAACATTCCTTTGGACCGTTAGACCATAAGTATTTATACATACTGCCATGGATGGGTTCTCCATACTTCCCAACACCGGTTCGCCAGGAGTAATTCCACATGCCGCCCCAATTACTTTGTTTTTCAAAACACACCACTTCCGGCACATCCAATCCTACATTTTTTGCTGCTTCAAAAGCTCTCAATTGCGCCAGTCCACTGGGTCCTGCACCAATAATTCCGACACGCTTTTGAGTCATTTTTCCAATTCTTTTGTTATTCATTTATAGTAATAGAGTTGTAGTCTGCAGAAAAAAACTTACATAAAAAGCATTTCTACAAACAATTATTAATTCTGATTTATGGAAAAAGCTGCAGTGGTGCAGCAAAAGGTACACTAGGTATTCAATAAAAATCAAGACTCAAGACAGACGAAATGGAGTCACAATACATGAATTATTTTTTTATTTTTCCGAAGTGGAGAATATAATGGTTTTTAGGCGAAATTCCAATTTTATGAATGAGAAAATAGAAAAAACAGGGGTTTAGAATAATGCCGCGAATGCACGAATTTAAAAATTTTATAGATTTTAATGCATATCCATAATCAGTAATTAGACATCTAATGTCTTAATTCCTTGATTTTAATAAAAGTTACACACTACGAGAGACTTCACAGGTTTCCAAAACCTGTGAGGTCTAGTCATTATAGAAGCTTCTCCTTCTTCTCACGAATCATATAGATACCGATTAAAATCAATACACCTCCAACGATGTACCATAAAGTGAATTCTTCGCCATCTAAAATTCCCCACATGACCGCAACAATAGGCAATAAATAGCTTACTGAACTTGCAAATACAGGCGATGTGTTCTGGATCAATTTATAATACAAAAACATGGCAACGGCGGTTCCGAAAACGGACAAAATCCCTAAATAACCCATCGCTTCCGTTCGTTCTGGTGTCAATTCAAAATTTTGAAAGAATCCCGTAAAAAATAAGATTATAAATGAGGGAATCGACCAAAATGAAAACACCGCCGCCGTTAACTTGATAGACGTCAAATCCGGAATTCTCTCTTTAATGACCAAAGCATTGACAGCATAAGACGCGCCTGCCAGAACGACAAGCATGGCAT
Organism: Gelidibacter sp.; assembly: GCF_039916245.1. Taxonomy (GTDB): domain Bacteria; phylum Bacteroidota; class Bacteroidia; order Flavobacteriales; family Flavobacteriaceae; genus Gelidibacter. Next base: position 9,700 of record NZ_JBDSLS010000298.1, on the reverse strand, counting down.
ACCAAAATTGAGAGTCTTCGGAATTAGCTTCTGAAAAATAAATGAGGCTGGCGGCGCCCAAAAACCCGACAACACCTCCGAAAACTTGCGTTACGGTACTTTTTATGCCAAATAACAAAAATCCAAAAGCAAGCACAAAAATGGGGAATAAGGCATCCAAAATTCCCGCTAATGAACTGCTGACCTCTTGTTGTGCAATTGGAAACAGGAACATAGGCAGGAAATTCCCAAAAAAACCGGCCACTACCACCCAAAACAAAGTTTTACGAGGCATTTTAAAAATAGCGGGAAATCCAATAATCCCTAAGATAAGTCCCGAAACAGCGACACGAATGGCGCCAATCTCATAAGGAGAAAAGGCAAGCAATGATTTTTTCACTAGGATGAATGAACTTCCCCAAGTAAGCGCCAGGATGCTGAAAAGAAACCATCGGTTGTTAAGTAATTTTAACATCTGTCATATAATTTTAGGCCACTGATTTGAGGCGAACGTTATCTTGGTACATGTTGTGGTTTTTTCTTGGGCTCTCTAATGAGATAAATGCCAATCAATATTAACATAGCGCCTAACAAATACCAAATAGTAAATCTTTCGCCATCCAACAATCCCCAACTTACCGCGACAATTGGCAATAAATACGTAACCGTACTTGCAAATACTGGCGACACTTCCTGAATTAACTTATTATATAAAACGCCACAAATAGCAGTTCCAAAAACTCCTAAAATCATCATATAACCAATCCCTTCCCATGTTTCGGGAGAAGATTCAAAACTGGTAAAAAAACCAGAAAATGTCAAAGCAATCAATGAAGGAATGAGCCATAACGAAATGGCGCCACTCGACAATTGAAGTGATGGCACATGACCTAATCTATATTTCACAATCAATGCAGACAAGCCGTAACAAGCTGTCGCCAACACAATAAGTAAGGCATATAAAAACTGCGTCTCTCCAGCACTTGTTTGAGAGAAATACAACAGTACGGCAGCGCCCGAAAAGCCAATTACCGCACCAACAATTTGGATCAATTTACTTTTAATTCCGAAGAATAAAAATCCTATCACGAGCACAAAAACTGGCACTAAAGTATCTAGAATACCTGCCATAGAGCTGCTTACTTGTGTTTGAGCTATGGGAAATAAAAACGTGGGGAAAAAATTACCGAAAAACCCTGCGACACCCACCCATATCATCGTTTCCTTGGACATTTTACGCAATGCTGGCAATCCAAATTTCACGAGTACAATCCCTGAAATGACCATTCGAAGGGCACCAATTTCATAGGGACTAAAAACCAGTAAGGTTTTCTTGATTAAGATAAAAACACTTCCCCAAGTCAGGGCGAGGATGCATAAGACGATCCATTTGTTTTCAAGTGCTTTTGCCATTGTTTTGCTTTAAAAAATTTAAGCTGCAAATTTAAAACAATAAGCGCAGTCAAAAGCTTTTATAATCTCAATTATCAAACTTTTTGACCACGTAATATTTGACAGCTAATTCTGGAATTATAATCTATTAAAATGCGATTTTAAGATGGCTAATTAATTTTAAAACAAAGACTCAAATTTTTACAATTTGAGTCTTTAGTCTATGTTCTTTGTTCTAACAGCGAAGCGGTCTTAATTCTTTCTTACATATCCAATGTTTGTTCGCCACCTCCATTGATGAAAATGACTTGGCCGCTGGTCCAACTTGAAATTGGCGCCGCAAAATAAAGCACCGCACCGGCGATATCTTCCGCTTCTCCTAATCTTTGAATTGGTGTGTGCTTCAGCATGGCTTTCTCCAATTCGGGTGTTAATACCGTACTTAATGCATGCGTTCTGGTAGCACCTGGTCCAATGGCATTGATACGAATATTATCTGGTCCATAATCGAAGGCCAAGTTTCTCGTCATATGATTAATGGCTGCTTTAGAAGACGCGTACGCACTAATGGCCGGACTCTTATTGATCGATGCCATAGACGACATATTAATAATGCTTCCGTAACCCGCTTTTTTCATGTGTGGTGCTACCAATTGGCAAAGTCGCCACATACTAAAAACGTTCATGTCGAACACTTTCTTAAATTGCTCTACAGTAATATCGTAAGGACTTTCTTTACCAGCACCGCCGCCGCCTACGTTATTCACGAGGATTTCGATGCTGCCAAATTTTGCTACGGTTTTATCTACCAAATTCACTAAAGCTTCATCTCTGGTCACATCACAATCGATCGCAATGGATTTGCCTCCGTCAGCCCTAATTTCATTTGATGTTTTTTCTGCAGCCTCCAAATTATAATCTGAAACGACCACATTAGCACCGTAAGCCGCAAGTATTTCGCAACATGCTTTTCCTATTCCATTGGCTCCGCCTGTGACTATTGCGGTTTTCCCTTTTAAGTCAAAAAATTTTGATGTATCCATATGAATATTATTTATTGTTTATTTTTATTATTTATTTTTTTCCGATTTAACGTGATTCGATCTTATAAAAATCATGTCATAAATAGCTAATGTTCCTGATGAGAATATTAATTTTATTTTTTTAGAAACAAACTTTGACATAAAAACTTTCGTCTTCTTACAAATTTAAATCTCATATTTTCGACGCTTTACCAGGCTAGTCTTTGTTCTTGATTCTTAAAGCGAACCGGTCTTGATTCTTTTCAAACACAACTTTAATTACAACCTCTATAACCACATTTCATCAGCAACCTTAACCATTTGCTTTCCGATATTTTCTCCTGAAAACAATCCGATAAATGCTGAAGGAATTTTTTCAAAGCCTTCAAGAAGATTTTCTTTATATTTTAGTTGGCCAGTATTGTACCATTCGGCCAACTGTTTTTTTGCGAAATCAAATTCATCCATAAAATCAAAAGCTACAAAACCTTCGATTCGCGCGGATTTTTTAATTAATTGATGTGCTGGCCTTGGACCTGTTGGTGGATGATCACTATTATATTCTGAAATCTGTCCGCAAATTACCAGTCGTGCTTTACGATTAATATTAGCTAAAACGGCATCAAAAAGTTCGCCGCCAACATTATCAAAAAACACATCGACACCTTCTGGACAGGTGGCTTTAATGGCAGATTCCATATCTTCGGTTTTTTGATAGTTAATGCCTTGATCAATACCCAATTCGTTTTCCAAATACGCGATTTTGGCTTCTGATCCTGCAATCCCAATAACTTTACAGCCTTTGATCTTTGCAATTTGAACAGCAATACTACCTACCGCACCGGCCGCTCCAGAAACGACTACTGTTTCTCCCTTTTTAAGCAAACCAACGTTTATTATCCCAAAATAAGCTGCCAAACCAGGGATTCCTAACAAACCTACAGCGGTCGATATGGGCGCCAAAGACGGATCCACTTTTTCCAAAGCATCTGTGGAACTGGTTTGATATTTTTGCCAGGCCAAGCGACCGTGGACTATGGTACCTTTCTTAAAATTTTCTGATTTACTTTCTATGACCTGAGCGACAGTTCTACTGGTAATAGGTTTACCAATTTTAAATTTTACACCTGCCGCATCATCCTCACCTTTGTCCATAAAACCACGCATTCCGGGATCAACAGATACATAAAGACTTTTTAACAAGACTTCTCCATCTTTAAGAATCGGCATGTCGATAGCGCTGCTCTTAAACGTATTTTCTGTCGGAACTCCTTTAGGATGTTCAGCAAGAACAATTTCCATATTTTGTTGGGTCTTCATTTTTATTGCATATACGATGTAACGCTTCGAAAACAGGCCATTATATGGTCTTTAAAATTGTCAAAAAGGATCGACTCTAGAAACTCTACCTTTCAAGGTTTATTTCTTAAAAACTGTTTTACCTTCTTTAATCGTTTCCAAAACCTGAATGTTTTTAATATCCATTGGTTTTACCTTCAGTGGATTTTTATCTAAAATTACAAAATCTGCCAGCTTTCCTTCTACTAATGTGCCTTTAAAATTTTCTTCAAAAAACTCGTAAGCGGCATTGCTGGTAATTGCCTTTAATGCCAAATAAGGCTTGGCTCTTTCCTTTTCGCCGATAATAGCTCCTGAACGTGACACACGATTAACCGCGGTCCAAATTGTAAAAATCGGATCAATGGGCGTGACTGTGGCGTCAGAATGATTGGTTGGCTTTAATCCCAAACGTTCTGCGCTAACCATCGGACTTAAGAAATCGGCTCTCTGTTTGCCTAAATTTTCAACATGGACATCGCCCCAAAAGTAAGCGTGATTGGTAAAAAATGACGGTTCCATATTATACTGCACGAATTTCAACAACTGGTCCTGACGTGCAAACTGTGCATGAATCACAATGGTTCTTCGATCTTTATCCAAAGGCTGATTTAATTGAATACAGGCATTTCGATGGGCTTCCAAAACCATATCCACCGTGGCATCGCCATTACAATGCACAAATAATTGGTTGTCCTTATCATAAGCCATTACAAACAATTTATTCAATTCATCTTGAGTTAAACTTGGCAAGCCTCTGCAATCATGCGTACAACCAGGAACTTCCGACTTATAAGGTTTTGTAAAATAGGCAGTTTTACCCTGTGGCGAACCATCGGCGACAATTTTTGTGCCTTGCACTTTAAAGCCGTTTTTATAGGTTTTAAAATGCAGTGTAGAATCTTTTAAATTGCTTTCCAATTCAGAATAGCCTGCCAAGGAAATTAAATCAATATAAAACTTACCCGCATCTGCTTGGGCTTGAAAAAATCGAATGGTGTTGCGATCCGTCATTCCGTCTTGTGCCGTGGTAATTCCGTTCGCCGCATAATACTGTTGTGTAGTGTCGAAAAACTTCGCTTGTTTACTGGCCAATTCTTCTAACATGTGACGCACAAATGGATACATGGCTGTTTCCTGAACCAAACCAGTTGGTTCTTTTGAGTTTGGAAAACGAACAATATTCCCGCCTTCCGGATTTTTACTATCGGCAGAAACCTTCATTTTCTCGAGCGCCAACGTATTGGCAACCCCCATATGTCCACTGGTATGTTGCAAATACACAGGATTGTTTGGCAACACTTTGTCGATATCATTTTTGGTAGGATGACGTTTTTCAGCCAATTCTCCATCATCATAACCCCAACCAAAAATCCATTCGCCATCGGCAATCTTATTAGCTTCTTTATAGGCTTTTAAATTTGCCAGAATATCCTCGATATCAGTAACCGTCCCCACAGGCTCTGGATTCAAATCAACCTGTCCCATCGTATTGGACACCATACCAAAATGACTATGCGGATCAATAAATCCTGGCAAAAGCGTTTTTCTCTCAAGATCTATCTTTTTTGCATTTGGATATTTCATCTCTGCATCTGATTGACTTCAGACGAAAACAATCTTACCATTTTCCTCTACAATAGCTTCTGCATACGATGGTTTTTCAGAATGCATTGTGAGGATATCGCCATTGTAAAATAATTGAGCTGGATCTTTCGCGGTTTTTGCAGAATCGGTTGATTCTTCCTTGTTTTTACAGCTAAAGAAAGCAGTCACTAAAATGATGATATAAATTGTTTTTTTCATGTGTTTGTATTTATTGTTTTCAAGGGTCGCCTGCAGTTCGCGATTAATCATTTCCTTGGTTGATGAAATGTTGAACAGGCGCGTGTCATGTTCTTTTTTATGAATTTACGATGTTGGAGACAGCTTCCTTTTTCATCAGAAACCGTGGTTCGTTATCCAAATAATAGTTATCAGATAGCGTGATGATTTCAAAATCCAAAGTTTTATATATTTTTATGGCAGACGCATTATCAGGATGTACAGTTAAACAAATTTCTTTACAATCATTGTCTTCTAAAAGCCCAATCAATTCTTTAGTCAAGGTTTTTCCAATTTGTTTTCCTCTCGCGCCTGGATGTACACCTAAGGACAAGATCCACCCCTGCTCCTCTTTGGCTACAAGATTCCCTAAGGCATACCCCAAAATCTTGTCCTCTTCTTCAGCAATTAAAAAATAATCTTCAGAAATATCAAACAATTGCCGTAACATAAACAGCGGATAACTGCCCTCTTTAAAACTTAAGATTTCAATTTCATGAACTTTTTTAAGATCGTCTACGGTTGCTTTTCGTATGCTTATCATGGGTTCTGTTTTCAGAATTAAAAGGTTTTTATTTTTAAATATCTCCTTTTGGAGCAATTTCTTGATGTTTTTCATCGAACGATCTTCTAAAGACATCGCCATCTTTAATTAGAGCAATCCTTTTTTTAACGGATTAAAATTGGTGTTATAATAGCTTAAAAGCAGTTCATAAGGACTACGCTATTTTATTTTGATTTTCATCAACTTGAGCTTGAACAATGAACGTTATAAAAAACAAGCAAATTGCTAAAAAGTATTGATATAGCATATGTTTATTGCTTAACTTTTTCAATAATCATGCTCTCTTTCAAAGTGAGATAATTAATAATAGCCGAGACCACGCCTGCAATAACACCTATAATAATTAACGCAGAAACTAAAGAAACCTCAACGGTACCCATAAATTTTTGCCATAACACTGCTAATGAGATCAATACCCCAAAAGTGAAAAACCCATGTTTTATAGTCAGCCAAACTGTGGTGGGAAAAAACGGTGCTTTTTTTACTTTAATGCCAAAATAAGCAACCAAAGTCAAAATCATCGATAAGGTAATCGCCAAAACTACTGCAGTTCCCAAAACGGTTTCTTCAGAATTTGTGATGGCATCGACGGAAACCGGAATAACGGATTTATCTTTTAAGAAAAAATATTGGATGCCTTTTACTAAGCTAGGTTGTTTTTGTGTTGCCATAGTGTCCTATTTAATAATCCATAATTAAAAAGCAATTGACGATAGCGTAGCAAGTATTTATTTTATGATATTAAGTGTGTTAGTATTTGACAGCTATTTATCGTGTTTATTTCTGCAATACAATATCCAGGACTTTGTTATTTGCAAGTAAAATTTTACAATCCTTATATGAAGGCGCTGAAAACTCGGGTATTATATTATTTGAGAATCCGTAACCTTCCTTTGGAATTCCCAACATATTACGATTGCATTTACCATCCGAATTTTCATCATGATACAAGGAAACAGCATATTCGCCTTTGGGCAAATCTTTAATAATGATGGTTTCCTTCGCTTTATCAACAAATATCGTATAATTCTTAAAGGCCGCACCATCTTTCAGAAAGGTTGCTTCCTTATCAAAACACCAATAATGAGTTCTCCTTTCAGGATTTTAATATTTGAAATCAAGTTGTCCGATTAAAGTTGCGTTGACCTACTAAGAATAATGATAAATAAAGGTCTTTCAATGTTCTGATCCTCAATCTCCTTCATTTCGAGGTTTTTTGAAAACTATTGCTAAAACATCATAACCTATTCTAATTATTAATTTCAAAGTCATTATTTTCAACTAATTACGTGTTTAGTCTTTGTTCTTGGTTCTATCAGCGAAGCGGCGGTTACTGAGCTTGTCGAAGTGTCTTAATTCTTTTCCGGACAATAGTGATTTGAAATATTGATTATCAGTTGAGCATTATCATTGGACACTAAACTTGAAAAAAGCGAAAGATATATAAGTATGATATTCATGAAAATCAATTTAAATTAAAATTAATGATAGGACAACTGGCCACTTACCACTTTCGCCGGTTGTGTATACGGATGCTCCTGTGCTTGATGCTCACTCATAATATGGATCACGGTCCAGCCATTTGCTTTGAGCTGATCTGAAATCATGGAGCGATGACACCGCCACCAAACCGCTTCCGAACACATGATGGCGCATTTTTTTTCAGAGGCCAACACTTCCAATGTAGTAAATGCCTTTTTGAATTCAGAAGTTTCCATATAATCGGCGTAGCCTCTAAATGATGGATGTCGCCATACCGTGTTTTTCGATTCGGGATTAACTTTTCTCCGGCCTCCCAAAGCTTCTATATGCGTGTACCAAAAGCCTTCTTCAAGCAAATCAGATTCAAGCCTATCTTCATTAAACTGCGGATATTTTCGAGATCCTGGAAAACGGCGTACATCGATAAGACGTTCTATTCCGTAGATGTTCAGCAGCTCCAAAAACTCTTCAATGGTTCGGGTTGAATGTCCTAAGGTCCATATGGTCTTATCAGGGTTCAAAAAGAATGAGCTCTATTGTCTTATTATTTACAGAAATTTACGCCATTTTTTTGATATTTTGAATAACACCACCATCAATTAAAATATCGGTTCCTGTAATAAAGCGCGCGGCGTCACTTGCTAAAAAATAAATGACATCCGCAACATCTTCAGGTTGACCATTGCGTTTTAAAGGTGTAGCCTGTTTAATGGATTCCATAAGTTCAGGGTGTTCTTCTGCCGCCTTTAATCCCATGGCCGTTTCAATAACCCCAGGCGATACACTTACAATTCGCGCACCTTTTTCGCCCCATTTATCCACATTTTTGTGAGTTAGCAAGATGACTCCACGCTTCACAAAATTGTACATGATATCTGAACTTTCATTCACAAATTGGCTTACCGTTTCAAAAGATCCAGTTTCTTGTGGATTGCTTAAGGCATCATCATATTTCTCATAGGGTGGAATGGTATGAGCCATCATTGAAGAAAGTAGAATAGCTACCGAACCTTTTTCAGCAAGTTCGTAGAAAGCGTCCACTAAAAGTTCTGTTGCAATGAGGTCAATCGTATATACTTTTTTAAGATCCTTTTCGGTGCCGCTTACGCCGGCTGTATGAATTAACGCTTTTAACGACCCCTTGTCTGCCACAAATTTTACAAGTTTTTCAATATCGCTTTTATTCGTAATATCGCAAGCAATTCCGGAAACATCAAAGCCTTCTTTTTTAAGCGTTTCCACAGATTCATCAACCATTTTTTGGGAATAATCGGTAAGAATTATCGGCTGATCTTTAAAAGATTTTGCACAAGCTTGGCCAATGCCGCCTGCACCTCCTGTAATAACTATCATTTTTTTTTGAGCATCCATTTTCAAAAATTGTTAAAAAATTAATACTAATTAGTGTTATCGTGAGATTGGAGTATCAATCTATATAAACACCGGTTAAAAAACATGTTTCTAACCAGCGTCTGTTGTAAAGTGCAATAAGACTTAGTAGCGTGTTTGTTACCGCAGCAAAACCATTGAATTTATCTGCTCGTTTTGGAAGTAACAAATGTCAATTCCAAAATTCATATTCAATGCGATCATTTGGTTAAAAATATACCGCTTCAAATACTGCCAAAGGCGCTCTTCGTCCAACGTTTAAAGATAATATGTCGCCATTGATGTTATAATTGTCAGCCAATTCAAAAATCTTTAAAAATTCAGATTCGTTGACATCGACATCTGGGCACATCATCATTGTAGTGGCCATATTGTTAAAACGTACTCTGTTACCTTCTTCTAAGGTATATGCTCCTGAAATGGTGTTGCACCCAGCAAATCCTGTAACTCTATTATCTTGTGAATTTAAGGTGAAAAAGATTTCACGCTGTTGGTTTTTAGACATTTTAACCTCTTTACCTTCTAATGTTTTCAATTTCCAATATTTTTCTACAATTGGTGCATTAGCTTCTTTTTTAAATTCTGCCAATGGTGCCTTTTTTGCTTTATTAAGCGACAATATGCCGTTAACAATCGTGAAATTATCTGCAGTCTCAAAAACTTTTAATATTTGGGCTTCATTAATATCTGAATCAGGACAAGCCATTCG
>NZ_JBDSLS010000297.1:0-5955 GCF_039916245.1 Gelidibacter sp. | reverse complement strand
CAAGCGCTTTTTTGATGTATTGTTCTTCACGTCGCACACCAGTGACGCCTCCGCCCGCATACCATTCGTGATTCCCAGGAATGAAGATGCTCTGCCCTTTAAAATCTGCTACAGCTTTTACTTGGGCATTAAGCATATTTTCAGCCGCAGTACGATACCTATGGTTTGGCTCTGGAAGTCCGGCAGGATAGATATTATCTCCCAAAAATAATGTGTAATCGCCTTCGGTGTTTTTATCTGAAATATAATCACGAAACGCGGTCAAACCTTGCGACATGCCATGCATTGGGGATAAACCCGCATCACCAACCAAATAAAAAACCCTATCCACTGCTTTATCCGGAAAAACATTTTCCTGATCTGCTAGGTCCAAATACTGTGGCTTGTAGGATGCACAAGCATTTATAAGGAAGGCAAACAAAATAAGGATGCTGATTTTTTTAGTAAAACTCATTAATTATTGACTTTTTTCAGAATATTTTCTAAGAAATAATTGGAATTAAAAATGAACATCTAATCCTTCCTAAGGACTGCATATGCAATGAGCATCATCCTTAATTTTAAAGATACGAATTAATTTATTTCAAGGACTTGTCAAACTGAATGCCCACTTATTTCAAAAAACTGCCGTTAAGAACTACAGGACAACATGGAGCAGCCAACCTTATGACGCGCCCATTCTGGTCGTTTGGCGAACCATTTTTGATGTTCGGGTTGTTCATCATAAGGCTTTTTTAAGAGTTGAAAAAGTTCATCAATCAATGCATAATTACCTTCGTTTGCCTGATCAATAGCCAATTGTGACATATAATTACGCAGGACATATTTCGGATTTACGGCGTTCATGTGATTTTGTCGTTCCTCATCTGAAGTAGATTCATTCTGCAATCGTTCCGCATAGCGTTCAAACCATGCATTCCATTGCTGTCTTATGATGTCAGAAATATCTGCTGGACTATAAAATGCATCATGAATACGAGTGATGCCATCTGAAGGCTTCTCTTTTTTGAAATCGCTCAAATTTCTAAAGAAAATGGTCATGTCGGTTTCAGTCAACTGCAGAAGATCTTCCAAATCTTGAATCAGCAAGTGATCGGTAGTTTCTTCTGATTGTAAACCTAATTTGGAACGCATCATTTTCAGGGATTCCACTTCAAAATCGACCGTATATTTTTCTAAAATATCTTCCATGGGTTTCGCATCTTCAATCAGCGGGTACAGTGCGTTGGCCAATTGGTATAAATTCCACAGTCCCATATTAGGCTGATTGCCGTATCTGTAGCGTTTGTGCTCACTATCGGTGGTGTTTGGCGTCCATCCAAAATCAAAACCTTCGAGCCAACCATAAGGGCCATAATCGATGGTCAATCCCAAAATGGACATATTATCAGTATTCAATACGCCATGAACAAATCCGACCCGTTGCCAATGGATGATCATTTCCAAAGTGCGTTTGGAAACTTCAGCAAAAAACTGGATATATGCGGCTTTAGATGGTTTTCCTAAATGTGAAAAATGCTGATTGATCGTAAAATCTACCAGCGTTTTTAAATTCTTGTGATCTTGACGTGCGGCAAAAATTTCATAACTCCCAAACCGCAAAAAACTCGGCGAAACGCGACTCACTATCGCGCCTTTTTCATATTCAGGATGACCGTTGTACATGACATCGCGCATCACGTCATCGCCAGTTAATGCCAAAGACAAAGCGCGCGTTGTCGGCACGCCCAAATGATACATGGCTTCACTACATAAATACTCTCTAACAGAAGATCTCAAAACGGCCAATCCATCTCCAGATCGCGAATACGGTGTCGGTCCTGCACCTTTCAACTGTGCCATCCATTGCTTATTTTGATGCTCAACCTCGAATAAATTAATGGCGCGACCGTCTCCCAATTGCCCGGCCCAATTGCCAAATTGATGCCCGGCATAACACATCGCAAATGGCTTTGTGTTTTCTAAAACGGTATTTCCCGTGACGATTTTTAGAAATTCATCGGACTGTGCGTCCTCTTCTGTCAGACCTAATTCATCCAACATTTCTGGAACTACGTGCACTAATTCGGGATTGGAAGTTTGTTTGGGTGTCACATATGAAAAACAGGCTTCAGGAACCTGTCTTCTTGTATTTTCAAGAATTGGATCGGCTGGTAACTCGGTAATAAAGGTGTTTTTTATGTTGAGATTCATGGGGTATAAATTCAGACCTGACAGGTTCTCCTCCTACGCTGAAGCTTCGGCGGACAATTAAAAACCTCACAGGTCTATTTCAATATCTATTTTAAATTTAAACAGTTGTACTTTTCAACTTATCGGCGTGCATTTTTCGCAATTTCGCTAACTTCGGCGTGATTACTGCGCTGCAATATCCTGCTGTTTGATTATTGGCATAATAATTTTGATGCACCTCTTCGGCTTTATGAAAAGTTTCCGCTGGACTGATTTCAGTAACAACGGGACGTTCATAATAGGGTGCCATTTCCTTGACCACCAGCTCGGCGGTTACCTTTTGTTTTTCATCCTGATAAAAAATGACCGAACGGTATTGCGTGCCGGCATCAGCACCTTGGCGATTTAAAGTGCTCGGATCGTGGCTCGTCATAAAAATGATTAATAAGTCTTCATAAGAAACAATCGACGGATCAAAACTGACCTGGATGACCTCAGCGTGACCTGTCAATCCTGAACATACTTCTCGATAAGTTGGTGTTCCTGGAACAGTTCCTCCCATATAACCTGACACTACTTTCTCCACACCCATTACTTCATTAAAAACTGCTTCTGTGCACCAAAAACAGCCACCGCCAACAGTCATTATTTCTAAATTATTATCTGCCATCTTGATTTTTATTTAAAGGTTCTTCTTAGAGGTATCCATGGTCATCGATTCTGAATTGATGCAGTAACGCAGACCGCTAGGTTCTGGCCCGTCAGGAAACACGTGGCCTAAATGCGCATCGCAAGTATTACACATAGCTTCAACTCTAACCATTCCAAAGGAGGAATCCTTTTCGTATTTAATCGCATTCTCTTTTATAGGCTGTGTAAAACTTGGCCAGCCCGAACTGGATTTAAACTTTATCGTTGAGTCAAATAATGGCGTGCCGCAACACAAACAATTATACTGACCTTCTTCATACACACTGCACAGCGCGCCTGTTCCTGGTGCTTCCGTACCTTTTTTTCTTGCAATTCTAAATTGTTCTGGAGTTAAGATCTCGTGCCATTCTGCTTCTGATTTCTCTACTCTTTTATCGGGTTCAGGATTTCCATTTACGGCAAAATCCATCACATTTTTCCATGTAATCATGTCTTCTTGGTATTTTCATTAAAGTTAAAAATTATAATATAGTTTTGATCCGGTTTTAACGTTTTGAATTACAAATAGTCGCCAATGGACGCGTCTTCCTGATTTGTTTTTTAGTAATTTGTAACACCTATTTTATAAAGTCTCATGGCCGATATCATCAAAAAACAGAAGATTTTGTTTTTAATTATTTTAAAGAAGAGTTACTCACAACTTTTCTTTACCATAATTTCACGCATACGGAACGGGTTATGCGTGGTTTAAAAGAGATAATTGAAACTCGGACATAAACCCTGAAGATGCCATGATTCTTCAACTTGCTGCCTTACTTCAAGATACCGGCTACACTAAAAAAAGAGACGGTCATGAAGAGAAAAGCGTTAAAATAGCGACCTCTTTTTTTAGAAGCACAACAGGTAGAAAAGCATATTAGTGATGCCGTTAATAACTGCATTATGGCTACCAAATTCCAAAACGCTCCAAAAACTGAACTTGATAAAATCATAAGGGATGCTGATGCTTCCCATTTTGGAAAGGAGTATTTAAACGATGCCAGTGAACTTTTGAGACAAGAATTAAAACTCCAAAATGTTAAAACCTATTCCACGTCAGAATGGCTGAACGACAACATAGCGCTACTCTCCAGAGAACATCAGTTTTACACGGATTATGCTTTAAGAAATTGGCAATTACAAAAAGAAAAAAACTTAACCGAACTCGTTAAATCTAAAAGAAAAAAAGAACGACCATAAAGAGCAGATGAAGGCGCAATATAAAGCGAAAGCAAAAAACTTAAGCCCAGAACGCGCTGCGAATCATGGTGCTTAGGTTGATTCAAATATGATGAATTGGATGTCGGCTTTAATACATCATTCAATCTTGCATTTAGAGTAAAAATAAACAATGCTGCAAAGGCCAATACAGAAATGATCATGCCGGTCATGAAGATGGTGTAAGTTAATCTTAAAATGCGATATTTCCGTAATCGATTCTGCCAATGATCTACATTCACTTATTTAAGATGCGCTTAATTTAATTCCAACTCCTCTTATTTCGGTTCCAACAACACCATATCAAACTCAGAATCTATTTGAACGGAACCATTTTCAACAGTAACATTCTGATTGGAATAGGCGTCATACAACTGCGTACCATCTTCAAACAATCTCCCTACTTGCAGTGATTTTGATCCCTTAGGAAGATCCAATCCAATAATGACCAAGTCCTCAAAGTGCTTCTTCTTGTAACTTCTATAAAACACATACGGACTTTCCGTGATCATTTGATGGATGCCAGCACCAATCGCAGGATGGTTTTTTCTGAATTGCCCAAGTTTTTGCCAATGCTCTAAAACTGCTTTGGTAGAATCATTAGAGACGATATCCTCCCAATTCATAAAAGAACGCAAGGTCGCATCGCCTTCTGTTCCTTCAATAATCAATGCTCTTGCCGATTCATCGCCATAGTAGGTTTGCGAAGTACCAGGAGACAATAATAACTTCGTTCCAGCCTCAAATGGCGTTTCTCTTGAAGCATCAAAAGGCTCGCCGTCATCATGCGACGACAAATAGTTCAACACGCCGTAACCCTTTAAAGGTCCATTTAGCGCCATTGTGTATTTTTCAAACAGACTTTCATAGTCGAGTTTTGCTGCATCATATTTAAATTCAAAATTGATCAAACTGTTGAAGGCCTTGTCAAAATAATTAACCGATGTTCCTGCTAAATCATAGGATTTTCCTGCAGAAATACCATAACCATAAACCTCGCCCACCAAATAAAAACCATTGTCATCCAACACAGCGTCTGGATTATTCGTTTTAAATTGCTTAAAAGCGAAATCACATTCCGTTCTAAATTCTTGCCAAACGGATTCTTCGATGTGCTTCACGGTATCCACACGGTAACCATCAATTCCGAATTCCGTGATATAATCTGTCAGCCATTTCATAATATAAAAACGTGGTGCTCTTGGATGCCCGGTTCGTTCAAAAAAAGCATCCAATTCAGCAACTTCCTGTTCGTAACGGCCTTCCGCTTTCCATTTTTCAATGAGTTGTGGTGGCAAAGCAACAGCGTCATTACTCTCTGTTTTAATATCTGGAAGATTTTTAACCAGCGTACACATTATCGTCGAATCATAGGTCGTATAATCGCAAGCTGGATCAGTACGCACCCATTCGTCAGGCCAAACAGGATCCAAAGGCGTCACTGGACCTGTATGATTAATCACGGCATCTAAAAGCACACGAATACCTTTTTTATGCGCTGCATCAACCAGTTTTCTCAGGTCTTCTTTCGTTCCAAAGTTAGGATCTATGGCTGTCCAATCTTTCGTCCAATAGCCATGAAATCCGTAGGTCACACCTGTACCTTCATCCGTACCGCCATGGATTTGCTCCACAATAGGAGTCATCCAAATCGCATTGACTCCCAAATCGGAAAAATAACCATCTTCGATTTTTTGGATAATCCCTTTCAAATCGCCGCCTTCAAAACCTCGCAATTTACCAGGTGCTTTAGTTCTGTCAAAATTGAGGTCGTTTGACGTATCGCCATTATTAAAACGATCCGTCAGCAAAAAGTAAAGATTGGCGCCTTCCCAAACGAAAGGCACTTCTTTTTTCTCATCCATTTCCAGCAAT
>NZ_JBDSLS010000296.1:0-2751 GCF_039916245.1 Gelidibacter sp. | reverse complement strand
TCTTTATCTAAAGTAATCTCCTTTCTGTAAGTGCCAACCGGATTATAATCGGTTGGCGCATCGGGCCATTCTGTGGTAAATGGATAGCGCTCATCTAAATAAATTGGATGGTCATACCCTTCCACTTCCCAATTGGCAGGCACTGGAATGGTTTTCCAATCGGAATCATCAAAATCGACGTTATGAAAGGTTGTGAGCCGTTGTTTTGGATCTTTAACCCAATTAAATTTCCACGGCCCATTCAAACTCATGAACCGTCTGGACTGTTCTTTTTCTTTAAGATCAGCATTTTCAAATCCGAAATAGGTCGCGCGAGGAGCCAGTTTATGTTCTTCAAATATTTCGTGATTATAATGATAGGTTTGTTCTGGCACTTCTGAAAGTGGCGCCGTTTTGCAACTCATGACGAACAATACAGGGATAATACTTAGTAGTCTTATTTTCATATTGGTTTTTATTATTTTTTAGCTTCAACCATTATTTATATAGGTAAAGCATTAAATTACTTAACGTTGACGTAGGACTAAAGGACTTAAGACTGGTGTTGGATAATAACTTAAAGACTCAAATCTTGATGCTGCCGCCATTTTTTTTGTCCTATGTCCTACGTCTTAAGGTCGTTTTCGTCCAGTCTTAAAGTTGCATGAAATCTTCAGAAAATATTTTTCTTAGATAAAAAATTAACTCTTGTGCGTTTTCATTAGAAAAAACAAGAGGTGGTTTAATTTTCAACACATTATGATCGGGGCCATCAGTGCTCATCAAAATACCATGGTCTTTCATGCGATTGGCCAAGTAATCGGTTTGGTCCGCTAATGGATTCATTTTAGCATCCACCAATTCAATACCTAGAAACAAGCCTTGTCCGCGCACATCGCCAATAATCGGAAATTCTTGAGCCAACTTATTGAGTTCAGTTTTCAAATACGTGCCTACTTTTAGAGCATTTTCTTGTAATCTCTCTCGCTTTACTGTGCGAATCACTTCAGTCCCAATCGCACAGGACACCGGATTTCCTCCAAAAGTGTTGAAATACTCCATCCCATTGGCGAACTTTTCAGCAACTTCTTTAGTACAAGCAACCGCCGCCACCGGATGTCCATTACCCAAAGGTTTACCAATGGTTACAATATCTGGGACGACATCGTGCAATTGAAAACCCCAAAAGGTTTCGCCCATTCTACCGCAACCCGTTTGGACTTCATCAGAAATACAAAGGCCGCCAGCGGTTCTGACTAATTCATATGCTTTTGCTAAAAACCCTTTTGGTAATTCTATTTGCCCGCCACAACTGATAATCGGCTCGATGATGAATGCACCAACGCCGCGACCTTTCTCATGAACGACATCGATTTGTTTTTGGACTTCTTCAGCATATTTTTCGCCGGCATCATCGCCTCTATATTTACCGCGATAGGCATCTGGTAAAGGAAAAATATGAGTATGTTCGGGTGCTCCACTTCCACCCTTTCCATCAAACTTATAGGAACTGATATCGATACACATATTGCTATTGCCGTGATAGCCGACTTCGCTTGCAATAATATCGCGCTGGCCGGTGGCCGCTTTGACCATACGGATAGCCAACTCATTGGCTTCACTTCCTGAATTCACGAAATGTAAGACACTCAATTCTGCTGGCAAAGTTTCGATAAGCTCTTTGGCTAAAGCGTTGATATTGTCATGCAAATAGCGCGAATTGGTATTGATCAATGCCATTTGCTCTTGACCAGCCTTGACGACCTCATAATGTTCATGGCCTACATGGGCGACATTATTTACGGTATCCAAATACATTCTGCCAAATTGATCCATAAGATATTGTCCAGCACCACGCACCATTTTAATGGGCACTTTATATTGTAGGCTTAAACTTTTGCCTAAATGCTGTTTGCGATAGTGGATTAATTCAGTATTCGAGGTTTCAATAGTGTTTTGAAGCGCTTCTGATTTAAATAATGAATTGGGATCTGGACAGATACTTTGCCACACGTCTATTTGGCTATAATAAGCAACCCCAGGAAAGTCATTGTGATAATTTAAAAGCGACAATAGCACTTGAAAATGAAGATGTGGCGCCCAATTGCCGTTTTCATTGGAACTTCCTAATTCCCCAACCTTTTCTCCTTTTTTTATAAAGTCGCCAACGTTATGTTTGGTAGCACTCGCCACCGATAAATGCCCATAAAGCGTATAGAATTCAAGGTTTTCAGCCGTGTGTTTTAAAATTACTAATCCGCCGTATTCCTTATTTCCAGCGTCGTTTATTGCAAGCACGACTTCGCCATCCAAAACACTATGAACTGGAGTTCCGTTAGGCAACCAAAAATCAATTCCTAAATGAATGGTTCTATTCTCCTTACCTGAATTCCCTATTTTAGCATAAGCATTTGAGGTGTAAATAGCTCGAGGTTCCAAATAACCTCCAGCGATGATTTTATTGGGAACTTGCTTTTGAAGTTGATTGATCTTAAACTCAAACAGATCTAAATCATTAAACTCCTTTTGATGCCCAGTCCATTTGCTGGACACACTTAAATCCAAATGCGCTAGGTCATCCTTTTGAATTGTTGGGAATAGAGATTCCAATTTGAATTGTTGTTTTTCAGCCCAGTCCTTAAATGACTTTTGATTAGGATGCGCTTCAAAGCCACAGGCATTTCTAAAACTATAATGAGCAAAATCGGAGCTTATCTGTCGCCATTTTCTAAGGACTTCCCAAGCCGGTTTTTCGCTGATTAACAAATAGGC
>NZ_JBDSLS010000295.1:0-27203 GCF_039916245.1 Gelidibacter sp. | reverse complement strand
TAAAGCGCTCCATCAGGCCCGCGTGTTACCGCAGGATTGAGCACACCTTCAACTTCCATTTCATTTCCAACTTCGGGCGTCATTAGCGTACAAATGCGGTGTAATTTAAATGGAATCATAGATTTTAGTTTTTAGGTTTGTCACTTGAACACGCAATAATGGTTTCTATTATCCTTTTGGTTTCTTCATCATCCCTGACCTGAATACAGTCCACACCAGTTTTTCTGGCGGGATAATCATTTCCTCCTTCAAATAGGGCATCTCCAATAAAGAGCATTTCAGAAATATCAAAATCCAAAATCTCCTTAAGTTTTTGTATTCCATACGCCTTGTCAATCCCAGGTTTCACAATATCAATGGAAGTCGTTCCTCCCATCCCAATTGAAAATTCTTTTAGTGACTTTTTCAGAGGTTCTACCATTTTTTTGCGTTTTGCGAAATCATCATCCCAACCTTTTTTTGCCTCAAGCGGAGCCTCTTGACCCAAGGCCGAAAAGGTAATCTGGCTGCCGCGATCTTCGATTTGCTCTCCCCAAGTTTTTTTGATTTCAAGATGTGCATCGTCAATGGCAGCTTTTAAATTTGTAAGTATTTTCTTTCTTTCAGCAGCAGTAAAATTCTCTTCATATAACTCATCCCAACCTTCGGTATATCTGTAAAACTTAGTCCCGCAAGTGGGAAGAATCATTAGCTTCATGAGTTTTGCTCTTTTGGGCAAATGACTCAAAACCTGTTTCTCAAATTGAGGCCAATCCCCTCCTGATATGATAGACACCTGTGCCACATCAAGTAATTCCTTTAAAAGTTTGGCCATTTCCTTGTCAATAGCAGATTTGCTTTTTGCCAAAGTACCGTCCAAATCGAATACAATTAATTTTTTCATCTGTAAGAAGTATTTGAGAAACAGAAAAACTTGCCCGTCAGGTAGCCAGCTGGAATGCCCAGATTAAACATTTTTATGGTTTTGAAAAATCTCAACGTGGCATTTCATAATTTAATTCATTTCCTGTCTGGAATAGCGATTTGAAGCAAGGTTATTTCCTGTTCTGGATGAAGGTCGAGAAGTCCAATAATTGCTGGCAATAGCACGACCTCTCCTTTACTGATTGTATAGTCTGCATCGTTGTACTTCATCATCCCTTGTCCTTCGGTGCAAACCAAAATAGCAGGTTCATCTTTAAAGCCAACGGTAAACTCTGATTCGCTTTTAATTCGCCACAATTTAAAATGCTCATTATCGAAAAGTTTTTCGGCATTTTTCATGTCTTTACTTTTCTCAGGAATTACAGGGCCTATATCAACTTGTTTGAAATCAATACAAGCCAGCGCCTTTTCTACTTGAAGCTCACGTGGTTCTCCAGTTTTTGGATCGGTTCTGTCCCAGTCATAAAGACGAAACGTGACATCACTGTTTTCTTGAACCTCAAAAACTACAGTTCCGCCAAGCGTGTGAACGGTTCCGGAATGGATAAATACCGCATCATCTTTTTTAGGCACAAAACTGTGGAGTCTATCGGCTACCGATTTGTTTTGGATGGATTCAACAAGATTCTCTTTAGTAGTTCCTTTTTTTAAACCAGCATAAATGCGGCTGTCCTCACTCGTTTCCAAAACCACCCAAGCTTCAGTTTTTCCCAAATCACCTTGAGGAATGTATTCTTTTTGATCATCGGAAGGATGGACCTGCACTGAGAGCACCTCTTTACAGTCTAAAAACTTTAGCAATAATGGAAAATGTTCAAAATGATAGCCAAGCTTACCCATAATCTCGTAACGAAAATCAGCCATCAAATTCGTAAGGGTTAAGCCTTTCAGGTTGCCTCCCGACACTTGAGTCGAGTGATCCTTTCGATCGCTTAATATCCAGGCTTCACCTACGGGTTCATTTTCGGGAAGTGGCTTTGAAAGCAAATGCTCCAACTTTCTGCCCCCCCAGATGCGATATTGATAAATGGGTTCGAATTTTAAAGGATAAATTTGAGTGCTCATCAGACTTTATTTTAGAGATATGAAACAATACGACTCGTTGGGGCTTGTTTTCTTAAAACATTTAGATTTTGAATGCCCTGTAACTTATGTGAAATCAAAAGCTTCAAGTTCTACCTTGAAGGTTGCTCCTAATAGTAAATGCATGAGTTGAAGAAAATATTTCAATTTTAAACCCCATACTTCACACATCCTATAATCCTGCTTTGCAGATGAAAAACAATAGCCTTTTAAGTAAAACAGCTTTATAAAATTGCGAAATGATCAGCGATGATCTACTATATAAAAGCTAAAAATCATTACATATATCACAGATTTAAAAAATTCAGGGAAGGATAATCCTCCAATTTTAAGTGGCCTTCAGCTTTACTAGCACCATCTGTATCAAATCAATTCATATCATAAGGCAACAGAAACCCAATTGAAGCGCTCATGTTTGACTTAGTTTTATTAAATACTGCACACCTATGTTCATAAATAAACTATTTTAATCCCAATAGCCTATAAATCTTACTACTAAACTGTATATAAAAAGCAAAAAGCTACCATCTTATATAATCATTCTTTAACTTAGTTGTTCCCTATCTGATTAATAGAAAAAGTCCTTTACGTATTTATTGCAAAAGCTTCTCTATTTTTAAAAACATTTGAGAGGCATATTAAAAATGTCTATGATTTTATATGTCAAGTATATGGTAAGTTTGCGCTGCAAAATTGTAGTCAAACAAGAACTCCAAAAAATGGGGATACACTGCGTAAGAATAGATCTTGGAACCATTGAGATCTCAGAAAACCTTAGTGATTCACAAATACAATATCTTGAAAGAAATTTAAAAAAATATGGGCTCCACCTTCTCGACGATAAGCGAAATATCTTAATTGAAAAAATCAAAGTGGTCATCATCGAAATGATCCACTATTCCGACGAGTTGCCACCGGTAAATTATTCAGATTATATCAGTCAAAAGCTCGGGTACGATTATACCTATTTGGCCAACACTTTTTCTGAGGTAAAAGGAACCACGATTCAGCAATTCATCATCAATCACAAGATAGAAAGAGCTAAAGAATTATTGCTTTATGAAGATTTAAGCCTGACCGAGATATCCTATAAATTGCACTACAGCAGCGTAGCCCATTTATCGAGTCAATTTAAAAAAATAACAGGTCTTACGCCTTCCTTTTTTAAAAACATGAAAACACAAAAGCTTACGAATTTAGAAGACATCTAATTTACTGGTGAATTGTATGCTTGCTCTCCGATAAAAATGACACTTCTATCCAATTAACTTCCTAACATCTTAAGTAGAAAGTCTTTTTAATTGACATGACTTCAACATAGTCTCCCAATTGATATGTGAAACATATAACACTTCACGTATTGGTTATAATAGATTATTCCTTTAAAAATTGGAATTTTAGATATTGCTCTTACTAAAGACGATAGGCTCACAACTAGCGTAAATCATCTAAAATTAGAAAGATGAAAGATCTGGAATTTAAAAAATTAAAGGTTTTTGGCATTTTAGACATTAATGACTATGCGCCGAATAGTGTTGTCATGAAAAACATTATAAAAAAAGCTTCGGGAAACGTAAATGTAATTTCTATTGATAAAGGAGAACAGCTCACAGAAAAACTTTCACGTTTCGATCATTTTATTCAAATCGTTGAGGGGAAAGCTGAAATCCTAGTGGATGACAAAACCTACAATCTAAATTCAGGCCAATGTATTATCATTCCGGCAAATTCAAAAAACACAATCAAAGCCAACGAGAAGTTCAAAATGATCTCAACGATCATCAAAAGCGGCTACGAATAATAAACATGCCATTGAAAACGAAAATGTATGGAATTGAAATCAAATAATTCAGTAATAGTGGCCCATCCCGACGATGAAACCTTATGGTGTGGAGGGCAAATTTTGATGCATCCAAACGATAACTGGTTTGTGGCGAGTTTATGTAGAAAAAATGATCCAGACCGCGCTCCAAAATTTAAAAAACTACTTGCAACTTATCAGGCCACTGGTAAAATGGGCGATTTGGACGACGGCCCTGAACAATTGCCTTTAGATCAGAAAGAGGTGGAAGCTGCCATATTAGATATTCTTCCAGAAAAAAAATACATTCTCGTCTTCACTCACAGTCCTTTCGGCGAATACACTAAACATTTACGGCATGAAGAAGTGGGCAGATCCGTCATCAGCTTATGGAATCAAAAAAAAATAGCCATCGATACCCTTTGTCTATTTGCTTATGAAGATGGAAACAAAGCCTACTATCCGCGTGCCATAGAAAATGCTGACGTTTGCCAAAAACTTCCACTAAAGATATGGAAAGAGAAATATCGGATCATCAAAGACATCTATGGATTTGAGAAATCAGGATTTGAGGCTAAAACGACGCCCAAAAAAGAAGCGTTTTGGCAATTTAAAAAAGCTGAGGATGCTCAAAAATGGCTAGAAAAGAATATATCTAAAAAAAACCAAACACAATATATGATATGAAAGTACTTGTTCTTTATGACTACCCGCCTTCTCCCGGTGGACTCGCAACACAGGGCGACATGCTTTACAGAGGTCTGCTTGAATTAGGAGTAGACGCTCATGCCGTTCATTTTGAATCCGCACAAGAAAAAGAATGGTATTACCGCTGGTTTGAACCCGATGTTGTAGTTGGGGTCGGTTATTGGGGGCATACCCCTCATCTTGTGCTTCATCCGCAACGTTATGGAATTTTGGCGGTGCCTTGGTTGGTGGCAGATGGCTATATCGCAAATTATCAGGAAGTTTTAAATGAACTGCCACTCATTTTAGTGACCTCTAATTGGGTAAAGGAAATGTATGTACGTGATGGCATAAGAGCCGATACCATAGAAGTGCTTCCGGTGGGCATAGACACCTCGGCTTTTATGCCTTTTGATAAAAAAGATCCTAAAATTGTAGCTGTTCGCGAGGCTTTGGGTATTTCGCCCGACCAGGTAATGATTTTAACGGTAGGAGGCGACGCAGCATCTAAAGGTGCACAAGAAGTGATGCAGGCGCTCGCCATTATCGATACCAAAGCTCCCGATTGGAAATACATTTGTAAAGTATGGCCACAACCTCGTACGATAGTACAGAACATGATCGACCTCAAAATGGCTGAATCGCTTGGGCTTGAAAAGAATATTACTTATGCTACCAATACTGTTTCTCGAAACTTCATGCCTTATTTAATAGGAGCCTGTGATATTTATGCGGCGCCTTCACGTTTGGAAGGCTTTGGAATGCCACAGGTTGAAGCTGGAGCATGTGGCAAGCCTGTAATAGGAATAAAAGCCATGGGTATGTTAGATACGCTCATCCATGGGAAGACTGCTTTTTTGGCAGAAATTGCTAGAAAAATCGTCGTAAATGAAGTCGTTTTAGGTGAAGAGTCTGGTTTTGGTAAAGATCGAAAAATTGCCTTCGACATTCCAAGGACGGTTGATTATCGCGCCAATACTCAGGATATCGCCACTTATATGCTCAGACTCATGGAAGATGAGAAATTGAGAGTTAAAATGGGAGCTGCAGGAAGAGAACGCGCCGTAGAGCACTTTGACTATAAAGTTGTTACCAGAAAATTCTTGAAGATTTTACAGGATCGTTTAGGAATTGAATAGTTTCATAATGAATAGTGATAAAAGACTAAAGGACATAGGACTTATTTTTTTGAAAACATTCCTTTAAATAATGTATTCATCTTACGTCCTATCCAACACAATCGTAAGTTTAGATTGGATTTTTGAACAACAAAACATTAATATTCTTTAAAATGAATACCGAGAATAAAAAACTGATCGCATCTGCAAAAAAAGCCGCCATTGAGGTTCTTTTGCACAATTCTCATGGCACTGTGGCTAATTTACCCAGAACTGCAGGATGGGGATATCCAGAACCTTACACCAGAGACCTTTTAATTTCTGTACTCGGAATAGCCGCTAGTGGTAATACCGAACTGATGCAGAGTGTAAAAAATGTCCTATTGACCTTAGCGGAAAATCAAGCAGAAAACGGCCAAATCCCTTCTCTTGTAAATGATAGGAATAACAAAGGCTCCAGCGATACCACACCACTTTTTCTGATGGCTGCAGGAATTATGAGAACACTGCTTGATGATCCTCATTTCTTAGAAGATGCCGTGGAAAAAGCAGTGGTTTGGATGGAATACCAATGTCCTACCAACTATTACTTAATAGCGCAACAACCGACGAGCGATTGGCGGGATGAACAATGGGTATTGGGTTTTGGACTTTTCGTGAACACGGTAACTTATTCAGGTTTAAAACTTTTGAAGAAGTATAAGGATGCTAAAAACCTAGGAGATGCAATCCAACAACTGACATACGCTTCGGATGCATCACGCAGCTGCCCACACGAAGGCCTTGCTATTTTTGATCAGCCATATTTCGCATTGTGGTCATACAAAATATATAGTAGCAATCGATTTGACTTACTGGGAAACAGTATTGCTATTCTATCTGGTTTAGCGTCTCCCAGCAAAGCAAAGGATATGGTAAAATGGATCGAAAATGAATGTAACTCCATGGATCGAAACAAGGACTTAGTGGTTGATGTCACACCTAATTTTTTTCCATTTATACTGCCCAAAGATCCCGATTGGTTACCTCGATATCATGATTTCAATAAACCAGGAGATTATCACAACGGCGGCATATGGCCATTTATCAGTGGGTTTTACATTGCAGCTTTAGTTGCTGCTGAAGAATTTGATCTGGCCGAGAAAAAACTTTTAGCATTGACATACCTCATCAAAAAAGGGATAAATAAAGATCTGGAATTTTGCTTTAACGAATGGTACAAATCCCAAACGGGAGATCCTATGGGACAAGATTGGCAAACTTGGAGTGCTTCAAATTATCTGTATGCTGCAACTTGTGTTCAGGAACGACGCACGCCGTTTTTTGATGAAATACGTTAAAACAAATGATTTTTGGATCAACCATCACCCTAAAAACATACCGCTTTGACAACTAACAAATTACGACATTAAAACGGACAGACTTATTTAATATTTCCGCTTAAAAATAATCTGTGAATTATGTAACTATAAGTCGGTTCTTTTCAACTTATATTTTGGCATAATAGGTAACTTCTTATCTTTTAATGAGTTTTTTTTTAAATCGCACCACATATGATCACGTCGGCAAAATACTTAATATTAAATTCCTTTTGAACATGAAAATTGCTTTTGTAGCCACATATCCGCCAAGACAATGTGGCATTGGTACTTTTACACATAGTCTCGCTCATGCCATGAAGGATTTTGGCGATGGCACAAACGAATTCATCATTGTAGCAATGACTGATAATGTTGAGACTTATGCATTTCCCCCAGAAGTAAAATTGACGATACACCAAGAGCATCAAACGGACTATTTAGCAGCGGCTGATTTTATTAATCAAAGTGGTGCCGAAGTTTGTATTATTCAACATGAATTTGGGATTTATGGTGGACAAAGTGGCGTCTATATTTTGCCGCTTTTGCATCGGTTACATGTTCCTTTGATTTCATCTTTGCATACCATTCTTGAAACGCCTTCATACATCGAAAAAGCGATTTTAAAACAGGTTTGTAAAATGTCTGATAAATTGGTGGTCATGAGCTATAAGGCGATCCAGTTTCTTAAAGATATTTATGAAATTCCACCCGAAAAAATCGTTCGCATTGAACATGGCGTTCCTGATATTCACTTTAACAAAGAGAAATGCAGAACCGAATTTAAACTAAACGATAAAAAATTTCTTTTTACATTCGGTTTCGTTGGACGCAATAAAGGCATTGAAACTGTCATCAAAGCATTGCCGAAAATTATTGAAAAACACCCAGAAGCCATTTATATCGTTTTAGGTAAAACGCACCCCAATGTCATTAGAGACGAAGGCGAAGAATACAGAAACTATCTACAGTTGCTGATAAAAACACTCAAACTTAGCAATCATGTACTCTTGCTTAATCAATTTGTAGAAGAAAAAGAACTCTTCAAATATTTAGCCGCATGTGATATTTACATTACACCTTATATCAAAGAAGCACAGATAACAAGCGGCACCCTAACTTACGCGATGGGTTCTGGTTGCGCCGTAGTTTCTACTCCGTATTGGCACGCGGCAGAATTGCTTACAGAAAACAAAGGCCGACTTTTTGATTTTAAAGATCAGGATGGATTGGTAAAAATCTTGAATGAATTACTTGACAAACCGGAGATGATGAAGGCTATTCAACAAAAAGCTGCGGCTTATGGTAAGAACATCATCTGGCCAAAAATTGGGGAACGCTATTTACAACTTGCCGAACGATTAATATCTGACCCCGCAAAACCTGAACCGAAAAAGGAAACCGACATCGACCTTTTATTGCTGCCAGCATTTTCGTTATCACATCTTAAACGACTTACAGATGATACTGGCATTATTCAGCATGCCAAATTTGGAATTCCAAATTTAAAGGAAGGTTATTGTTTGGACGATAATGCCCGAGCCCTTCTCATGGTCTGCATGGCCTACAAGCAGAAAAAAAACGAACTTGCTTTAGAATTGATGCCTGTTTACTTGAGCTATATCCACTTTATGCAAAATGCGGATGGCACTTTTCGGAATTTTTTGAGTTTTAATCGGAATTTCCTCGATGAAGTAGGCTCTGAAGATTCTTTTGGAAGAACCATCTGGGTATTGGGTTATCTTATGGGCAATGCCCCCAACGATGCCTATTACCAAGCAGCACGACTGGTTTTTTTCAATGCGGCTCCTAATTTTGTTAATATAAAATCTATTAGAGGTATTGCCAACGCAGTCATTGGCCTTTGCTATTATCTCCAAACAAACCGAGCTGACGATGATATAAAGCTCTCTTTAATAAAGTTGACGGATATTCTTATGGTCAATTTCGAACAAAACCAATCAGAAAATTGGAATTGGTTTGAATCGCTCTTAGCCTATGATAACGGCATTTTACCACTCGCTTTGCTTCATGCATCACAAATATTAGAAAATAAAAAGATCAAAGAAATTGCTTTCGAATCCATGCGTTTTCTTACATCACACACACTCAAAGACGGCTATCTTTCTGTGATTGGGAACAAAGAATGGTTTGTAAAGGACAAAGAGCGATCCATATATGCCCAACAACCAATTGATGCTATGGCGATGGTGCTCATGTACCATCAAGCTTATATTATAACGCAGCAGGCACCATATTTGGAAAAACTGTTCACATCGTTTATGTGGTTTCTTGGTGAAAATGATTTGCGGATGAGTCTTTACGATTTCGAAACCAAAGGCTGTTGTGATGGTTTTGAAGACTATGGTGTTAACCGAAATCAAGGTGCCGAGAGTTTATTGGCCTATCTCATTTCGCATCTTACCGTATTACAGGCTTATGACGAATCCTATCATCTATAGTGAATAAAAAAATCCCAGATATACGAAATATGTCGGATTTTGTAAAATCACTTATTACAACTATTATTACGTTCTAGTTTATCAGCGCTTCAAATAATTCAGACATATCCACCACTGCATAAGTAGTTGAATAATCGGAAACCGCATAAGGTAGAATAAGCTGGTTATTGTGAATCACGGAGCCACATGAATAAACGACATTCGGGACGTACCCTTCACGTTCATTTTCTAAAGGCATAAGCAATGGTTCTTCGAGTCGACCAATTTCTTTGGTAGGATCTCCTAAATCGAATAATGCAGCGCCTATGCAATAGCGACGCATCGGCCCAACACCGTGGGTAATTATTAACCAACCTTTTTCAGTCCAAATGGGAGAGCCACAATTTCCGATTTTAGAAAATTCCCAAGGATACTTAGGCTCCTGAAGAAGAATAGGTTCGGTCCAAAGCGTATTGCGATCAGAAAACATGATATAGTTATTGACGCCGTCTATCCGCGAAAGCATCGCATATTTACCATTTATCTTTTTGGGGAAAAGTGCTAAGTTTTTCCCCAAGGCACCTTTTCCATGAAAAGGCATAATACGGAAGGTACAAAAATCATCGGTAGACAGAAATTTAGGCAAGATGACGTGACCATTGTAAGCAGTATAGGTAGCGTAAAACTTAACTGAACCATCATCATCCACAAAACGAACAAAACGTGCATCTTCTATCCCATTGCTTTCTGATGCTGAAATGGGATAAATGACGCGTTCACTAATGTCCGTATCCTGTTGAAACTCGATATCGTAATAAGAATCTATCAACCACTTAATTTCTTCAAAAGCAAGTCTTTTACCAGTACTGATATTTACATCATTTAAAATTTTAATTACCGCGTTTTTTAAAGTATAATACTCAAAATGCTCATCGAGATTTTCTGCAATTAATTTTGAATACTTGGCAGGGATTTCCATCTCATCCATTTTCTCCATAAATCGTCCCTTGTGATATAATTTTTTATGAGAGATTTCTGCAATATCCATTGACTTACCAATGCTCATTAAATGAAGATCGTTGTTTTTATCGAGAATGCCTCTCCTAAATACAATGGATGAAATATGCCCTTCACCCGTGGCCCTAAATGAAAGTATAACACGTAGTTCTCCCTCTTCCAAATAGGTTTGATCAATGTCAGGAATAATAGAAGGATTAAAAAAAGCAGTCGATTCAATAGCATACTCCATGGTCAGATAGGAACCTATAAGGAGTTTACGGTCATCTGATATCCCTTTAATAGGGATTGACATTTGCTCAATAATAGACACTATCTTACAAAAATGCTTGTTGTATAGCTTTGTGATATTTCGATGTCGATAGGCAAATTCACGCAGTGTTTGGTCTAAAGCTGTTCGTACTTCATCTTCGGTCAACGCAAAGACCAAATTCAGCATATCTTTTGTAGCCTCATCTCCGTTCATGAAATAACGTGCTACTACCCTGCTGGAATCAGGAAGAAAATTTACTTTTTTTCGTGTTACAGGAACCCTCATTTTAAAAAAATTTGAATCTCTAAGTTACGAAAAAGTCAGGTAGAATATTCTTTTATTAAGACAATATTGGCATTGTAAATTCTATTATTTATTAGAATAAATAGTATGTAAATGCCTTAATACAAGAATATATGACAATGAAATTATAGAGGAGATTAATTAGAAAATATAGAGAAAACTGATGAGACTCAATTTGATTAATCAGACTGATTTACGTATATATTTTCAGATAATAAACTTAAAAAACTCAGAATTTCCATGATCTAAACAGAAGTATCTTAAAACGATCTTTTAACAAGTAGATGTGGAATGGCATTTTAAAAACCATTCCACAGATTCTACTTTTAAATTATTCGAAAAGGATTACGCTCAGCAATAGTACTATTTTTTAAGCAACGCTATGTATTCAGGGTGCATGAGGTTGTCTGGACTTAGAATACGATCCAGTTCTTCTTCAGATAGTAACTTTTTTTCCAGAACAAGTTCACGAATTGTTTTTCCAGTTTTCATGGCCTCTTTCCCTAAGGTATCACACATATGATGCCCAATAAAAGGACTCAAAAATGTGATCAGCCCTACCGAGTTGTACACCATTTCTTTAGCGTGATTTTCGTTTGCGGTGATTCCCGAAATACATTTCTCAGCCAGTGAAACAAGGGCGTTGGAAAGCAATTCAATCGATTCAAAAATACACTGTGCAATAACAGGTTCCATAACGTTTAATTGCAATTGTCCTGCTTCAGATGCAAACGAAATCGTAACGTCATTACCAATAATTTTAAAGCAAACTTGATTGACCACCTCAGGGATCACCGGATTGACCTTAGCTGGCATAATAGAAGAACCGGCCTGCATTTCCGGAAGGTTTATTTCATTGAACCCACAACGAGGGCCTGAGGACAACAGTCGTAAGTCATTGCATATTTTAGAAAGCTTGGTAGCCGTTCTTTTTAAAGCTCCAGATATCATTACATAATCTCCACAATCAGAGGTAGCTTCGATTAAATCTTCTGCCTCAACAAAACTCGCCTTCGTGAATTTTTGCAGATAGCCGATTGAAAGTTCCGTAAAACCATTTGGGGCGTTGACGCGTGTACCAATTGCTGTCCCTCCAAGGTTAACTGGCAGGATTAAGTCTCTGCACATTTTCAGGATTTTGGTTTCCTCTTTTAAATTGGTGGACCAAGCATAGAATTCATCGCCAAGCGACATTGGCACGGCATCCTGAAGTTGCGTTCTCCCCATTTTTAGCACCTTTTTAAACTCAGATCCTTTGACGTCCAAAGCCGTGGTAAGAATATTAATTTTTTCAAGAAGATGATTCATGTAATAATAGATCGCTACCCTAAAAGCAGTTGGATAGGCATCATTGGTAGATTGTGATTTGTTTACATGATCATTGGGATGTAAGATATCATAACTCCCTTTTTCATGGCCATTCATGACGAGAGCCACATTGGCAATCACTTCATTGGCATTCATATTGACCGAGGTTCCTGCACCTCCCTGAAACACATCCGATGGGAAATATTCTGAATATCGTTCTAAGTTATTTAAAATTTCATCACAAGCATTGATGATCATATCAGCTCTTTCTGCTGAAACCGTCCCAATATCTTTATTGGCAAATGCACAGGCCTTTTTAGTAATAATTAAGCCTTTTATAAATAAAGGATAATCCCGGATTTTGGAATTTGAGATCTTAAAATTATTAATGGCTCGCTGCGTGTGAATTCCATAATAGACGTCATTGTCTATTTCCAATTCTCCAAGTAAGTCTTCTTCCTTCCTTGTTTTTACAATATTATGTTTTATCATTTATATAATATAGATTTTACTTTAGCACATCAAAAAAACACAACTTGCCATAAAACAGCAAGCTCAACATTAGATTAAAAAAATTAAAATTATGATTTTAAACACATTAGAAGAAAGACTATAAGTACTCTTGTTATGTAGAAAACCAAAGGAATCGATAAAATTAATGAATTAAGTTTAATCCATTATGCTCAATTTAAAGAGAAATTGAATGCACAAGAAAAATTAAATTTCTGTTCGTTTTTATTATGAAAAAAAGTGAATTCACAGGTTTTAGGGTCTTAATTCTTCTAAATCGATAAAGGAAATTGAATTGTGAATTAGCTTTTAAGTTGGAAGGATTTTCTTCTGGATCTTTAACAGTGGTCGAAGTATATAATTATCCATTTTTTGAATCAATGTTTTCCGATTAGAGTTGAGTTGATCTATTAATAGTGATAAAAAAAGGTCTTTCACTGTTTTCGATCCTCAATCTCCTTCATTTCGAGGTTTTTTTGAAAACTATTGCTAAAACATCATAACCTACTTCTATTTATAATTTCACAGCCCTTATTTTCAGTTAATTACGTGTTTAGTCTTTGTTCTTGGTTCTATCAGCGAAGCGGCGGTTACTGAGCTTGTCGAAGTGTCTTAATTCTTTTCCGGACAATAGTGTTTCTGAATATAAAAACATGAAATCATAAATTTCTATAAAAGTTCTTTCCATAACTTTTATTTTCAGAGTCATACCCAACAGGAAATCCTTAAGTAAATAGCGGTTTCTCGTCTATTTTCGCTCAATAAAAACCTATCCACAAAATACTCTTTACCACACTATTTAGCAGAGAGAATTAACTCTATATAATTTTTTAGTTGTCATGTAATCACTAACTTTACTTTGTAAGGAAGCGCTGAACCCTTATCTACACAATCAACAGAAATGTTTTCTATAAGTAAATCTACTTAAATAGATTAAAAGTATAATTAACGGCATTGTAAATGACACCAAATACAGTTGTGTAACATTAGTCACTCAAATTTTAAAACAAATCATGTAATTTTGAAAAATAAAACAAAAAGATGAAATATAAAATAATCATAATTATGGCACTATTCGGCTCGATTTTAGGCGTAACGGCGCAACAAAATAAGGCGTACAAGATTTTAGATGTTCAGAACTTTAAAGACTCTATATCTAATAAAGAAGTACAATTAATCGACGTTAGAACACCCGATGAGTACAACTCTGGTCATATTAAAGATGCGAAAAACATAGATTTCTATTCTGCGGAATTCACAGAAGAATTTAATAAATTGGACAAACAAAAACCCGTTTATATTTATTGCAGAAGCGGAAGCAGAAGCAAACAAAGTGCAGTAAAACTATCCGCCATGGGATTTAAAGAAATATACGATTTAAAAGGAGGCTTCTTGAATTACAACTAAGCTCATGAAAACTTCAATATTAGTACAAAATCTAAAATGTGGCGGGTGTGCGAGTACCATATCGTCCAAAATTTCGACTATTGAAAACATCAGTAATCTCCACATAGATGTAGAAGAAAAAAAGGTATCTTTCAATTATTTGAATGATGCCGATATTTTAATTGTGAAAGAAAAATTAAAGCATCTCGGGTATCCTTCCATAGAAGACAACAATTCTTTGATATCAAAAGCAAATCCTTTGTAAGCTGCGCCACTGGTAAAATCACAAAATAACCTAAGCAAGATGAAAAATGCATTTTTAGTTTTAGTTGTATTGTTTTCTTTTTTCAGCTGTAATCAGGATAAAAAAACCGATTATATTTCAATAGAAAAAAAAGTTGAAATACGCGCCACTCCCGAGAAAACTCCTAAAATAACAACGATTGACACTTTATCTTATGCAGATCGTGGCTTACAATATGCACTAAATACTCAAGCTGTTTTAGGGAAAAACTTGATGCAGGCCATTCAGGAAAATGGAACCTTAGGCGCTTTATCATTTTGTAATGAAAAAGCTTATCCTTTGACGGATAGTATGGCGGTGGTGTATAATGGAAATATAAAACGTGTTTCAGACAAACCTAGAAACCAAAGCAATCAAGCTAATGAGCAAGAGTTGGAATATATAGAAACTTTTAAACAAATTATTGCAAATAAAGAGTCACCCAACCCAATTGTAAAGGACTCAGACACGAAGATTGATACCTATTATCCTATTCTTACAAATGCCATGTGCTTGCAATGCCATGGCCAACCAAATAAGAGCATCGAACCATCTACGCTGAGACAACTTACCCTATTATACCCAAATGATAAAGCCATTGGATATAATGTGAATCAAGTTAGGGGGATTTGGAGCGTGACTTTTGATAAATAAATCCAATATGAGTAAATTTTCAGAAATAATCAATCAAGAAACACCCGTTTTAGTCGACTTCTTTGCTGAATGGTGTGGGCCATGCAAAATGCTGGCTCCGGTTTTAAAAGAGGTCAAAGAAAGCTTAGGAGATGACATATCCATTATAAAAATTGACGTCGATAAAAACCAAGCCTTAGCCGCTAAATATCAAGTCAGAGGAGTGCCTACCATGTTATTGTTTAAAAACGGAAAACAGGTTTGGAGACAATCTGGCCTGCTTAAAAAAGAGGACATTATTAATATCATAAAGACTACCAATTAATGGATTTATCAGAGTCTTTTTGGGACAATCATTATAAAAACGAAGACACAGGTTGGGATTTGGGCGTAATCTCGCCACCTCTTAAATCCTATTTTGATCAATTGACCAATAAGGACTTGAGAATTCTAATTCCGGGAGGCGGCAATTCGTATGAAGCCGAATATCTGCACAATAATGGATTCAAAAATGTGTATGTTGTTGACCTCTCTAATACAGCGCTAAACAATATTAAAATTCGCGTACCGTCATTTCCTGCGGCACATTTAATTCACAAGAATTTTTTCGATTTGGAAATGTCATTTGACCTTATCATTGAACAAACTTTCTTTTGTGCCATAGACCCAAAACTAAGACCGGCTTACACCGCAAAATCCTCTCAATTACTCAATAAAGAAGGAGAAATAGTGGGCTTGCTTTTTGATGACACATTCAGCAATGACAAACCACCATTTGGAGGATGCAAAACAGAATATGTAGGCTATTTTGAACCCTATTTTAATATTTACAAGATGGAACTTGCTTATAATTCACATCCAAAAAGAGATGGAAGAGAATTGTTTTTAAAAGCTCAAAAGAAGAAATAAGCCTTTCTAATTTAAGATGATTGAGGTTTTGAAATCATCCATTAGAAAACTCCAATCCTCGTTTTCAATGGCCTTATTTAGGCTTTATGATATTTAATTATTTTTTTCAAAAAGTTGGAATAAATTTAGACCAAAAGACTCTTAAAAAATTGTATTCAACTCTCATTAATTGAAGTTTTAATTTATAAAAGTTAGTTTACAGTTATTCCCTCAAAATAAACGCATTCTAAAGTAATGTCAAAGTGATATTGATCTTCTTTAATGAGGACTTTGGGTTCGCATAATAAAATAGGGTAATTTGTAAGGTCTAATATTGCCGAAATATATTTCTACTTTCTTTTTGAGAAGAACAAATAGAAATCTCGGATAAGTTTCAAAAATCAATTTTATAGAATAATATGAACACAAAACAACATTGGGAAACCGTTTATGAAAATAAAACTCCCGACCAAGTCAGTTGGACGCAAGAAAAACCAGAAGTTTCTTTGGAATTGATACGAGCGGCTAATTTACCCAAAACGGCCAAAATAATTGACATAGGCGGTGGCGACAGCAAACTCGTCGATTTTTTACTTGAAGAAGGCTATGAAAATATTTCCGTGCTGGACATTTCTGCCAAGGCCCTTGAAAGAGCCAAAAAACGTTTGGGTAAAAGAGCTAATGATGTCAAATGGATTGTATGTAATATAATCGCTTTTCAGCCTACTGAAACTTATGATTTATGGCACGATCGTGCAGCTTTTCATTTTTTGACCACCAAAGAAGATATTCAGAAATATAGGTCCATTGTTAATGAATTTGTTACCGATAGATTGATCATTGGCACCTTTTCAAAGCAAGGCCCTACCAAATGCAGCGGATTGGAAATTTCCCAATATGATGAGATAGGATTGGCAAAAGTTTATGAAAACCACTTTGAAAAAGTAACATGCCTTACAACAGATCATGTGACGCCTTTTGAAACCATACAGAACTTTCAATTCTGCAGTTTTAAAAAGCTGAAATAAAAAAAATATTTTAACTTAAACGGTTACAGCAAATTTTGGCAACCTTTTTTAAACTTATAAAAACTAGAAACTATGAATATTAAGCAATTTGAATACAAACCTCTTGCCCACTATTCCTATGCTATAGTTAGCGATGGCAAGATGGCCGTTATTGATCCAGAAAGAAATCCAGAACAATATTATGCTTTTGCGAAAGCTAACAACGCTAAAATAGTAGCAGTGATCCAAACGCATCCACACGCCGATTTTGTGAGTTCACATCTAGAAATCCATAAAGAAACTGGAGCCACCATCTACAACAGTGAAAAATTGGGCGCTGATTATCCGCACCACGCATTTGACGATGGCGATACAATTGCTTTAGACGAGGTTACCCTGAAAGCCATTAACACTCCTGGACATTCTCCAGATAGTATTACGATAGTGGCTAAAGAAGGAGACAAAACAGCACTATTCACTGGAGACACACTCTTTATTGGCGATGTTGGCCGCCCAGATCTTCGGGAAAAAGTGGGTAATATGAAAGCCAAACGAGAAGAACTGGCCGAAATGATGTACGATACCGTAACAACGAAGTTCACGGATTTACCAGATGATTCCATTGTTTATCCAGCTCATGGTGCCGGTTCACTCTGTGGAAAAAATTTAAGTGAAGCTGCAAGCAGCACTTTGGGCGATGAACGTATGGGCAACTGGGCTTTTAAAAAACAATCCAAAGAGAAATTCATGAACACTTTGCTCGATGGACAACCCTTTATCCCATCTTATTTTGGATTTAATGTGGACATCAATAAAACGGGGGCTAAGAATTTGGAGGCATCGATTGACAAGATCCCTTTCATCGAAAACACTACGGCAACAGGCCTTATTGTTGATATTCGCGATGAAGCTGACTTTAAGAAAGGTCATTTAAAAGGCAGTATTAATATTCAAGCAGTTTCGGATACTGCAAAATTTGAAACTTGGATTGGCTCAATTATTACGCCCAACGAAAAGTTTACTTTGGTTATTGACCATAAAGAAAACAAGGACAAGCTTTTAAATCGTTTAGCCAAAATAGGCTATGAAAGTCAAGTAAGACAAGTCATTACACTGTCAGATGAAAATCTCGTAAAAACACCACAATTGGATTTGGAGGACTTTAAAAAACATCCAGATAATTACACTATCGTTGATATACGCAACCATAGCGAAATCAACGATGGAAAGTTTTTTGAAAAAGCACTCACACATCCATTGAACGAGTTACGCGAAACCGCTAAGACAATTCCGACCAACAAACCAATTGTGGTGCACTGCGCTGGCGGTTATCGTAGTGCAGCAGGAAGCAGCATCCTCGAAAACGAATTGAATGGGATTGAAATTTATGATTTGAGCGACGCTATAGAACAATTCAAAAATTGAGCCTAAAAAAACCCATAAAGGACTATCTTTTTGTATCCATACAATTGGTCATTTTTGTGGCTTATATTTTACCCTTACAAGTATTTCACCTACAACTGCCCGAATGGCTTTGCTATTCGGGTTTAGTGTTTTTTGTACTTGCTGTAATACTTGGGATAGTGGCGCTTCTGCAATTAAACACCAACCTTTCCCCTTTTCCTTCTCCTGTTAGTTCTGGCAAATTGATTACGACTGGAGCATTTGGTATGTCGAGGCATCCCATTTATACTGCTTTTATTTTTTCAGGTTTTGGATATGCCATCTACACCTTGTCGCTATATAAGTTTTTGATAACCCTTCTGCTTTTCGTCTTATTTTACTTTAAATCCGTTTATGAGGAAAAGTTATTAAGCGAGAAATTTCCAGAGTATAAAGCCTATAAAAAAAGAACAAGACGCTTTATTTGAATTAAAGACTTTAAAACTTTTCTGTTACAGTTTGGCTAAAGCCCTTTGCTCTTCTACATTTTCATACCCCAAGCTAAAGCTCGGATCTATTGATGATAGCTCCAGAAAAGTTCTATAATTTAATTTGAGCTAAAACTTTCCCGCTGATAGTGGTTGACCTTTTTTTATTTTGACCTTTGGACTTCCAGTTATCCTAATCGAAATCAAAATCTTTAGACGACAAAACTAACTTTAAGTTTTCTATAGCACAATCCTTTCAAGTTTTAAAAAGATGAACTGAACGATCAATCATTCTCAATCTGAGACATATATTTGAAAATAAAAACCCAAATCAGATTTAACTTCTGAATTGGGTTTTCATGCTTTTCATCTAATTAAATCACTTCTATGGATTAAAGTGCCACAGGTTTTTAAAACAGACTGAAAGTCTGTTGAATTCGTGAAATTTATAGTAAATCCTTTAGGCTGTATTTTTAGAGATCAAGTAAATTTTTGAAAATTCGTGTCAAAAATTTTTAGAAGCTAAAGTGAAATACACTAAAGCACAATTTCAACTTAATTCGAAACCTACAAATCTATTTTAAACTCCTCAAAAAATCCTTGAATTTCGAATCGTTATAATCAGCCATTCCTTTATGGGTCAAGGCTAAGTTTCCTTGCGCATCAATCACATAAGTTGTAGGAATTGCAGATGAGTTGTACATCGCGGGGATATTACTGGCCGGCGCATAAATAGGCAAATTATAACCTTTACGTTTGTCATAAGCTTTTGCCGATTCAAAGTCTTGGTCGAGCGATAACATGACAAAAGCAACTTCGCCTCCCATTTCTTCATGCAACTTATTGATGCTCGGCATTTCGGCAATACACGGCGGACACCAAGTCGCCCAAAAATTCATGAAAATGACCTTGCCTTTCATTGCTTCCAAAGAAGTAACATTTCCATCCCTATCCATTAATTTCAGATTAAAATCTGCTTTGATAGGACTTGGCATTTCTGCGGTTTCATTATCAATATGACGCGCTTCCGTAATGTCCTTCACATTAGGATTCATCAAACCGGTAGCGAGTAATCCACGTTGTGCAAAACCGATGACTTCAGTGTGCATTCCGGTGGCGTAAAGTGTAATGGCGACGATGGCAAAAACGCCGTATTGGATCCATGTTTTTTTCGTGCTCTTGTCTGTTTTATCTTTTTTCATACTATTTTTATTTTTTATTGAAATTCATAATTAGTTCCTGGTACTGTCGAAAATGAATAGATCCCTAAATAATCACAATACGCGCGGCCATCTATTTTTGGCGAAACCGGCGAGTGTTTAGCGAGATATTCTTCTATCGCCTCGTGGATGGTATAATCCATTTCTTTAACATCTTTTACATTTGACATTCTACATAAATTATCAATGGGATCGCCAGGACGCACGCACGCAGAAATCGTGTAATATTGGTCGTCCTGCATTTCCTCGCCTTTTACTGTAATTTTCGAAATACGTTGTCCTTTCTCATTCTGGCTTTTAAAATCGACCTCCATTCCTGAGAATCGAACCAGCCAACCTCCAAAACGTTCGGCTGGATTTTGAGCGAAGGCGTTGTGCATTTCCTTTTCTAACCAGTCCTTGATTTGTTTTCCGGTTGCTTTTCCCGTTTTGACATTTTCGTTGACGGGCAATAAATTCCAAAGGTTGGCGCGGGTAATTGGTGCTGGCTTTCCATCTTTTGGCACAATAGGATTTCCAAATCGGAAGCCGTTTGAAATCGCAATATCCGCGCCTGTTTTCCAACGTGCCGCATCCGTAAATAAATTATCCATAGGATTTTCAACGGTCAAATAACGATAGATCGGCGTATTTGTATAACCAACAATAGTTTCCAAATGGTCTTTATAGGGTGCTTTTTCCTGATCTACTAATGCCCGAATTTTTTCATCAGCAGGAAAAACTTCGGGATCAACGTCAATTAATTCGTAATCATCGCCCACCAATTTACCATCGACAAAATGAAGCGTTAATTTCCCCACGAAAGATCCAAAGGCACCGGGTTCAGTAACCTTTGCATATTTACCTTGAATCATTTCACGAACACGTTCATGTGTATCATTACCCAAAACGTAATCGGCATGCTCAGCAATCGGACTGTTGGCAAGTTCGACCTGTTTAAAAATTCCGATATGCGTCAACAAGAAAATAACATCAGCTTTTTCCTTAAATTTGACATCATCAACCAATTGCTTCACACTATTATCCAATCCAGTAAAAGCAATGCCTTCACTAAAAATCGGGTTCTGTCTGATGGGCACATCCGGATCGTTGATGCCTATAAAAGCCAATCGGATGCCGCCAATTTCCTTAATCGTATAGGCCGG
This sequence comes from Gelidibacter sp., assembly GCF_039916245.1. GTDB lineage: Bacteria > Bacteroidota > Bacteroidia > Flavobacteriales > Flavobacteriaceae > Gelidibacter. Next base: position 5,967 of record NZ_JBDSLS010000295.1, on the reverse strand, counting down.
AAACAAAGGTTCGTTATCTACATCATGATACATGTTTTGGACGATAATTTCGGTGTCAAAATTCTGCATCACTTCCATCATGATAGCTTTTCCATAAACGACTTCCCAGTTCCCTGGAATAATCACATCATAGCCCATGTTTTTGATGATGTTCGACATGACTTTACCATCTGACAACGCAGCATAGCCACTTCCTTGAATCAAGTCGCCACCATCAACAATGAGTGTTCGTCCAGGATTCTTTTCACGCTCTTGATCAAAAATAGTTTTGATGTGCGCCAATCCACCACGCTCTTTAAAGGCGATTTCTCCATTTTCCCAAAACAGTTCGGGATGTGAATCCAATTGTCCGTGAATATCGGCTGTTTGAAGGATAGTAATACTGATGGTATCCTTCGAAGTTGCATTAGCGTCTGCAGCAGCATTCGTTTTTTCTGACTTACAGGAAGCCGATATAGCAAATATTCCCAAGAGGCCAATTGCCACCAAAATAGTTGTTTTAAAATTCTTCATCATTACAGACTTAAGCTTTTATATCCCTTTTTTTGAAGTTGAAAATTGTACAGAATTCCGTTTTCTACAATCGTCATTTTACTAGGAATTTTTGATTTATCTACTTTGAATTTATGGAGCGAAAAACCACAAGCAATTAATTGTACGCCAGATTTTTCAGCTTTTTCAATGAATTGATCCATTTTTTCAGCTTCGGTAATCTCGCCAATATCCTTCCCACAAATAATGACTTGAAAGTCACCAAACGCATCGCCTTCTTCGGCTTTTAAAGCTTCAGCAGTGAAGATTATAGGTTGTAATTGCGGTACTTTGGTGGTGAGCACCACATAGTTATTTTTGTTGCTATCCATTTGCTGCGCTTGTATATCAGCAGTGGTAAATAGGCTAAACATTAAAAAAGATTGAACTGAATATATATGTTTTCATTTTGATTTATTTAGAAGGTTATCGGTGTCGTTCAGTATAAAAAAAAGAAGTCCGCCAAAAATTGCAATGTTTTTAAATAGAGGTCCAAGTGTGGCCATTTGACCGACCTGAACCGTTAAAGTGATGGGAATTAAAACCGCCATCAATAGCATTGCCGCCCATTTGGTTTTATAGCCCATAAGAAATGAAAACCCTGCGACCAACATGGCAATCCCTGAGAGAATGATCAGCCATTGCGGATCTCCAAAAAAATGAGTAAAGGCCTTGAAGTTGCCATGCTCTATGCGTTGCGCTGTTTTTTCAACTTCAAGCAAATGGTTCAGGCCAGCAACTAAAAAAATGCCGCTTACCGCAATGCGCAATAGCTGAATGGAACGGCGACTGATTGAAACTTTTGTCGTCATTATAAAATGAAATAAAGAGTTGTTGATATGGATTGGTTACTTTCCGTAATAGTTTATCCTGCTCTTTTTCTGCAGAAAAACAGAACTACTACGTGAATACCAACTTTAATTTTTTAAGAAAAATGGAATTAGGCCAGCCGAGGTGGTGGCGACACGCTATCTAGGTAGCGGAAACTTAATCTTGATGTGAAATGATTATCTGAAACTGAAATGGGATTTGAAAAATGCGCATCCCATGCAAATAACTCAAATTGAAACTTAGACGAACAATTCCCATCTAACGTTATCATTTGCGTTTCGATGTGATCTTGTTGTGAAAAACTAGAAGTATCATTCGTTTTTTTAATCGAATTCTTTTTCTCACAATGCGGATTTACAAAAGTGATGTCACTTCCGCTAAAAATAATATTCAGGCCATACGCATCTACGGCAACAAATTTTGCCAAAAATATGCATGTCAACACCACCGCTATGTAAGTTTTAGTTTTCAATTAGCACAAACATAAGAAAAGGATAGGCTTTATATGTAACCTTTGTTACCTAGCTGAGTTAAATAGTGCCAAATAAAAAAGATTCTATCCTTTTGAGGCGACAGAATCTCTTTACTTTTAACTGTTAACCAATTAATAGCGTTGTTTTGTAACAATTATTAATCGGCTCTATTGTGGATAAATGACTATTTTACTCACCTTTGGAAAGTGTTTTTCCATTTTTGCTGGAAGTCTATCTAACTGGCCAAAATGCGACGTATAACCTCTACGCGCTGACACCAAGACGATCAAATCGGTATCTAAAATTTCCCTAGTAAGAATCAGAAAATCTTCCCATGCACTGAACTGTTGATAATTCAAACTTAAGGTTACTTTATTTTCCTTCGCAAAGTTCAATATTGCAGTATGGGTTTCTTCTGTACAATTCAGAGTGATTGGCAAGGATAACTCTACAGATAATTTGGCGATTTTATTAACCCAATGCGCAAAACCTTCTTCAAATTCTGCGTTTGGAGGTGCAATCACAAATAATCTTTTGTGATTTACCAATGGCATTTGAAAGTCACATATAAAGAGTGTTTTATCGGTGTTTTCAAGGATACTTTCCATTTTATCCCCAATCAATTTATCCAAGAATCCTGTTTTTTGAGGCCAACCCAATAAAATAATATCAGCCATGATTTCCTTCGCGGTCCTTGATATGCCACTCGCTGGGTTATGATCAATAGTCGCGATTATTTTGGCTTGAGTATCAGAGGCTGTGGTTTCCTTAATAAACCTTTCTAGACCTTGTTTCGCCTTAATAATTGTTTTTTCGGCTGCATCGGTATTTGGAACTACCGTCAATATAGAAAGTGGATTGCTCGATTTTTTATCCTTTATTAAAACTGCAAAATCTAAAACTTTGTCAATATTGATCAAGTTTGCAATGGGAATAAGAATGGATTCTCGGTCCGGGCCTGAACCTAAACTCAAATTCTCATCTTCATCAGAATTCCGAATGATATCCTTAACTGCACTTTCGGTGGCAAATGATGCTATAATACAGGTCACAAGAATCAAGACCACAGTGCCGTTTAAAATATTAGAATCTAGAATTCCTGCTTTATATCCTACTAAAATAACAGCTAATGTGGCAGCGGCATGCGCACTGCTCAATCCGAAAATCAATTTACGTTGGCCTTTTGAAAATCTAAAAATGATTTGGGTCAAAAATGCTGCCAACCATTTTCCGAAAATTGCGACAACCGTTAAGGTTCCTGCAATAATCAGTGCCATTGGGCCACTCATAATTACACTAATATCCACTATCATCCCAACACTGATAAGGAAAAATGGAATAAACAACGAGTTTCCAATAAACTCAATACGGTTCATTAAGGCTGATGAATGTGGGATCAACTTATTAAGTGCCAATCCGGCAACGAAGGCGCCAATAATAGCCTCCAATCCTGCGATTTCAGCTAAAAACGCGGAAAAGAAAACTACCGATAACACAAAGATATAATGCGAATGCTTTTCACTCTCCAGTTTTCTAAAAAACCATTTTGCAATTCGTGGAATGACCAAAAACATAAACGCCGAAAACAATACTAAGGAGATTCCTAAACGAATCCAAAATTCCTGGGTGAGTCCGCCATCGTGAGACCCTAAAATAACGGCCAGCATAATAAGAACGGCAGTATCTGTTAAAATCGTTCCGCCTACCGTTATGGCAACCGCCACGTTTTTTGTTAGACCCAACTTGCTCACTATAGGATAAGTTACTAAAGTATGCGTGGCAAACATGCTTGAGGTCAATAAACTTGCATTAAAATCGAATCCTAACAAATACCGACATACGGGGAATCCAACGGCAAGAGGTATTGAAAACGTAAGTAAACCAAATAACAAGCTCTTATTTCGAGTGACCTTGAATTCGTTTAAATCTAACTCCAACCCGGCGATAAACATGATGTAAAGCAAACCGATTGTGGAAAAAACGTCAACAAAAAGGCTTTTTTCCAAAATATTTAAACCTGCGGGGCCAATGATAATTCCCGATATAATCAATCCAATAATTCCGGGAATTCTTATTCTCTGCAATAATACGGGCGCCAACAAAATAATAAAGAGTATCAATGAAAAGATCAATACAGGATTTTGAAGCGGTAATTGGAATTGTTCTCTAAGTAAATTTATTATAGCGTCCATGTTATATAGGCAAATAAAATATTAGTCCGAAACAAAGCGATAAATCAACATTAAAGTGTTATTTCAGAATTAAAAACTCGAACTCAAGGTTTTTTGTTAGCTATCGTACGGGATTTTGGTAAATGATTTGCCAAAAATACAACTCAAAATGAAATAATGTACGGTAATTTTGAAATACAAATTTAAAAATGCTCTATTTTTTATCCATCACATAACATCTTTGACACCTATAATAATAGACACAAACGTATTCAAACACCTCACAACCACAAAAGTACATCCTTTCCTCCTAAGCTAAATCTCCAATGCAAACCTATACATAGGTTCTACAAAAGTCGACTTCTTAATATTAGCTTGTCTTGACCGTTTAACTCATAATACATGGAAACAATTGGAAAGGGATTATGAATATGGGTGATTTGTAACCAATGTTACCGCAAATAACATTTAAGCACCCTATTTTTGGCCCATAACACAAGCGTATGGAATTACTAGAAGTCTTCGGATATATAAGTGCCTTGGCAATTGGCATCTCATTAGGGCTCATTGGTGGCGGCGGCTCCATTTTGGCCGTTCCTGTTTTGGCCTACTTATTCTCCATAGATGAAAAAGCAGCCACCGCATATTCTTTATTCATTGTGGGAGCTAGCTCATTGGTTGGCGGCATAAAACAACACATGAAAGGCTATGTCGATTGGAAGACTGCCATTGTATTTGGGATTCCTTCGATTATCGGAGTCACACTGGTACGCTACTTCGTCATACCGATTCTCCCCCATGTTTTCTTTACCGTGGGAGACTTCGAATTTACCCGACGTATGGGAATGTTCGGTTTTTTTGCGGTATTAATGATTCCCGCAGCATTTTCGATGCTCAAACAAAGAAAAGAGAAGGCTATACATCCCGACGAAAAAGTGACCTATAATTATCCTTTGATATTGATTGAAGGACTCGTGGTAGGCGCTATTACAGGAATGATTGGCGCTGGTGGCGGATTTTTAATTATACCTGCGCTTGTATTATTAGCAAATGTAGACATGAAAGTGGCTGTTGGCACCTCTTTAATTATTATAGCCTTCAAATCTGTGCTTGGCTTCTTTTTGGGAGATGCCTTAAGGATGAGCATTGATTGGTCTTTCTTAATGGTCTTTACAGGCCTTTCCTTTGTCGGGATTTTTATCGGCAGCTATCTAGGGAGTTTTATCGATGGTGATAAACTGAAAAAGGGCTTTGGGTATTTTATTTTCGCCATGGCCATCTTCATTTTCTATATGGAATTTATAGTACAACAGTAATTTGTAAACTTTGCTACTGTATGTCCCACAAGTATTTCTTAAATTTATACAAGATTAAAATTAATTGTTAAAATTTATTATTATGGAAAAAAATTTAGAATTACAGCAAGTAAACTCAATGCCAAGAATCGGCGATATGGCTCCAGACTTTGAAGCCGTTACCACAAAAGGGAAAATAAAACTTTCAGATTTCGCCAAAGACAAATGGATTGTTATGTTCTCCCATCCGGCCGATTTCACGCCAGTTTGTACAACAGAATTGAGTGGATTTGCTTCTAGAAAATCTGAGTTTGACGCTTTAAATACTGAACTTTTAGGATTAAGTATTGACAGTATCCACGCCCATTTAGGCTGGGTTCAAAATGTAAGAGAAAACACAGGGGTTTACTTCGACTTTCCAATCATTGCCGATATCGATATGAACGTAGCGAAGCTTTACGGGATGTTACAACCTAATGAAAGTGAAACCGCTGCGGTTCGTGCCGTCTTTTTTATAGATCCAAGTAAAAAAATCAGATTGATCATGTACTATCCATTAAATGTGGGTCGTAATATGAATGAAATCTTACGTGTTCTTGAAGCCATGCAAATTTCAGACGAGCATAAAGTAGCCATGCCATTAGATTGGAAAAAAGGAGATAAAGT
>NZ_JBDSLS010000294.1:0-13272 GCF_039916245.1 Gelidibacter sp. | reverse complement strand
CACAAATGTTTATAAAACTTATTTGTGAATTCGTGGCAATTTAAACTTTGTGCCTCCGCGCCTCTGTGAGGGACAAAAAACTTATTTACTCAACTCCGTAAAATACTTATAAAACAACGGAATCGTTGCAATCCCTTTCAAATAATTCCAAATCCCAAAATGCTCGTTAGGGGAGTGGATCGCATCACTATCCAATCCGAAGCCCATTAAAATGGTTTTGCTCTTTAATTCTTGTTCAAAAAGGGCTACAATAGGAATACTTCCTCCACTTCGCTGTGGAATTGGCGTTTTTCCAAAAGTTTCTTCATAAGCTTTTGAAGCCGCTTGATAACCGATACTGTCAATTGGAGTGACATAACCTTGTCCGCCATGATGTGGTTTTACTAATACTGTAACGCCTTTTGGAGCGAGGCTTTCAAAATGTTTCTTGAACAATTCTGTGATTTCTTCCCAGTCTTGATTCGGCACCAATCGCATAGAGATTTTAGCAAAAGCCTTACTCGCGATAACCGTTTTAGCGCCTTCGCCTGTGTAACCTCCCCAAATGCCGTTGACATCTAAAGTTGGTCTAATAGAATTACGCTCGTTAGTGGTGTATCCTTTTTCGCCATAAACATCTTCAATGTCCAAAGCTTTTTTGTAATCTTCCAATGAAAATGGTGCTTTTGCCATTTGCGCACGTTCTTCGTCTGATAGGTTTTCGACCTTATCATAAAACCCAGGAATAGTCACGTGATTGTTTTCATCATGTAAAGACGCAATCATCTTGGTCAATACATTAATTGGATTCGCCACAGCGCCTCCATATAATCCTGAATGTAAGTCTCTGTTTGGTCCAGTAACTTCCACTTCTACATAACTCAAGCCTCTTAAACCTGTAGTGATCGAAGGCGTGTCTTTCGAAATCATGCCCGTATCAGAAATTAAAATGACATCGTTTTTCAGTTTCTCTTGGTTCTTTTTTACAAATTTTGCGAGATTGACACTGCCCACTTCCTCTTCGCCTTCAATCATAAATTTGACATTACAAGGCAGTTGATTGGTGGAGGTCATGAATTCCATCGCTTTGACGTGCATATACATCTGTCCTTTATCGTCACAGGCGCCACGAGCGAAAATAGCGCCTTCTGGATGGAGTTCTGTTTTTTTAATGACGGGTTCAAAGGGAGGAGAAGTCCAAAGTTCGATTGGATCTGCTGGCTGTACGTCATAATGGCCATAAACCAAAACCGTTGGCAGATTTTTATCAATTATTTTTTCGCCGTAAACAATTGGGTAGCCTTCAGTTTCACAGATTTCGACATGGTCGCAACCTGCTTTTTCGAGGCTTTTTTTGACTTCCTCCGCTGTTTTTAGAACATCGTTTTTGAATGCAGAATCAGCGCTAACCGATGGAATCTTAAGGAGTTCCACTAGTTCATTTATAAATCGGTCTTTATTTTTTTCTACGTAACTGTCAATGTTTTGCATAATTAAGTTTTAAGTGATTTCCTCGTTCGAGAAATTCTGTTTTTTATGTAATTCAAAAGTACGAAAAATGAAGTGAATTTTCTTGGTCAAAGATATTTGTATATTCCAAAGAATGTTTATATTTGCATCCCGATAATAATCGGAGCCTATGCAGGTGTGGTGGAATTGGTAGACACGCTAGACTTAGGATCTAGTGCCGCGAGGTGTGGGAGTTCGAGTCTCCCCACCTGTACAGAAAACGAAGCTTCTCATTTTGAGAGGCTTTTTTGTTTTTAATGGGATTGGTATCCATGTCACGCTTTAGAGCGTGATGCCGGATCAAGTCAAAAAGTCATGGGTTTGAAGTTGCCCAAAATGTACAAATAAGCGCTTCAATTTATATAGCTTTTTTTTGTGGAATCCTCAAAAGCATGTTTTATAGAATAAAACAGCCATTCTCACCTCTTAAAAGATATTAGTTGAAAACGAAATATATAATTGTCACACGAGAATGACATATCAATTAATCAATACGATTTGAAGGGTCTAACAACCTATTGATTGTATAGTCTAAGTATCTCCACAAGCTCGGGTATAGACTGAATCCCTAATTTTTCAAAGACTCTATTTTTGTAGGTGCTTATAGTAGATGAGTGCAGATTCAATTGATTTGAAAGGTCCTTTAATGTCAGTCCCTGAACTAAACTATTAGCTATTTGTAATTCCCGATTAGAAAGGGTTTCTAAGGAAGAGTTAGGTGCTTGGTTGTTTTGTAACGAAACGGAAATCATAGATTCCCTTACTTCTTCGCTTATATATCGACCTGTGTTAAGCATTGCGTTTAATGCAAGATCAATTTTAGCCATAGAAGACTCCTTGTTCAAATACCCATCGGCTCCAATTTTGAGATAGCGTACGGCATAGAGTTGTTCATCTTGTGAAGAGAATACGAGTATTTTAATATGAGGTTGTTTTAACTTGATGAAATTAACAGCCTCTTGGAAAGAGCCATTAGGCATATTGACATCCAATATTACTAAATCAAAATTTTCTTTAGAAATTTTTACGTACAACGATTTATAATCATCTGCTTCAGATAAGTGAGACTGGGGTTTCAGTTGTTTAATTATCCGAATTAATCCCATGCGTACAATTTCATGATCATCCGCAACTAAAATGCGATCACTATTTTGCATATATATTTATTTATCGATTTGGGGCAGGCGTACAGTGACTGTTGTTCCCTTATTTTCTAAGGAGTCAATCTCTATAGTACCATTGGCCAAAAATACAAAACTTTGTACGATTTTTAGGCTTAATCCAGCACCTATTTCCCCTGCAGTACCATGGAATACGGGGTTTTCAAATTTATAAATCGAATTAAGATATTTTTCTACGATCCCTGTTCCAAAGTCGGTAACGGAAAGAACGATTTCATTAGCCTCTTCAACGGCTGTAAAGATAATTTCTTGACCCACATTTGAATATTTTATAGCATTATCTAATAGTTTGCTTAAGATGAAGGTTATAAGTACTTTGTCGCAAACTATTTGGAGGTTGCCATGACCTATAAAACTTAAGGAAATGTCTTTCTTTTTAAGTTTCTCTTCGAATGTTTCACGAAGCTCCTCGAATAATGGTTTAGCACTAAGAATATCTTGTTTTGGCTGGAAATTTCCATACTGGGTTTTTAGCCATTCACCAGTGTCTATTGCTGTTTGTAAATTTTTATTGGCGTCTTTTTTGATTTCAGGTAACATTTTAAAAAAGACCTCTTCAGTAATTATCTCGCTTTCATAAGCATCTATGATCCATGTTAGGCTACTAAACATTTGTTTGGTATCGTGAGAGATAAGGGAAATCCAACCCGTTAACAAATTAATTTCGTTCTTGAGGTTTTTATTTTCAATTTTTAAATCTTGAATTTGATCAGTCATAAGTTTGGGGCTTTAAAACTTGGAGTCTTTTTATTCAGTGATAATTTATTTTTTTTCAATCCACTTTCCAACCATATTCATCATAGTTTGTTTGAGAAGAGGTTTTGTAAGAAAATCATTCATACCAGCTTGGATGCACTTTTCTTTTTCGCCAGGCAGGCTTCCCGCTGTAAGTGCAATGATCGGTATTTCTATGTATTCTTTAAGACTTCTAATGGTTTTTGTAGCTTCAATACCATTTAGTTCAGGCATTTGTACGTCCATAAAGATTAAATCAGGTTTTCCTGATTTATATTCTGATATGGCCTCGATACCATTCCTAGCTTCAAGAAGTATGGCGTTAGGAACTATTTCCTTTAGATAGGTTTTGGCTAAAAGCATATTGATGGCATTATCTTCAACAATCAAAATTTTAATATTTTGCTTAATTTCTTCAATAGGATTAACAATGGTTTCTGTTTTTTCAGAATTAACCTTTATTTCATTTTTCACCTTAGATAGCACCTTATACATTAGGTTCATACGAATAGGTTTTACAAGTCTGTTATCTACCTCTAATTCGTCGCAAGCGTCTTGAAGTGTCGCATCGTCGGAAGAACTGTATAAAACGATGAAAGGGGACTCTGGAGTGAGCTTCTTTATTTTCCGAATGGTCTCGATGCCATCCATCACCGGCATATGGTAGTCCATAATGATAACATCAAATTTACTATTATCCATCATGGTCATTAAAGCCTTCATGCCGCTATTGGCTTCTGTAACTTCGATACCTTTAATTTCAAGCATACGTCTTAAAATCCTTCGGTTATTATCATTATCGTCCACAATCAGAACCGTCTTAATTCCTTCCAGGGACATCTCAACCTCTGAGTGTTCGGTATCCAAATCTAAATCAAAGAAAAAATGACTGCCTTTTCCTTGTTCACTTTCGAGCTGCAAAGTACTATCGGATAGACCCAATAATTTATTGGAGATTGTTAAGCCCAAGCCAGTACCTCCAAAGCGTTTAGTAATACTTCCGTCTTCTTGAGAGAAAGCATTAAAGATTTCTACTTGTTTGTCCTTATGAATTCCTATGCCTGTGTCACGGACGCCAAATCGAAAGCGCATTTTATTATTGTCATAATTTTTAAGCAACTTGACGTAGACTTTAATTTCACCCTTTTCTGTGAATTTAAGAGCGTTGCCTAAGAGGTTTACGAATATCTGTTTTAATCGCATGCCATCCGCCCATATATAGCGTGGAATTGTTTGATCAATATCTATCAGCATTTCCAAGCCTTTTTTATTAAAGCCATAGGACACAATATTAAAAGCTTCAGACACCACTTCTTCAATATCAACTTTGTCAATATCTAGTTTCATCTGATTTTTTTCCATTTTAGAAAAATCGAGGATATCGTTGATGATGCTATATAAAGATATGCCCGATTGATTGATGATTTTTAAATATTGTCTTTGAGTATCGTCAAGTTGGGTGCCTAGGGCTAATTCTGTAAATCCAATGATTCCATTTAATGGGGTGCGAATTTCATGACTCATATTGGCCACAAATTCTGATTTAGCCAAATAGGCTTCTTCAGCAGCTTCTTTGGCTTTTAAAAGCTCATCATCCAGTTTTTTGCGTTCCGTAATATCCACACCATTTGCAATGATTTGTTTATTGCCTGCAAGGTCTTCCTCCAAGGAGCTCATAAACATCCATATAGCTTTAGTGCCATCTTTCTTTATGATTGTCATCTCTCCAGAGGCCTCGCCATCAGTTTTCATTATCTTTAAGTAGCTTTTGACATTTTCGCGTTTTTCGGGTTCATTGAGATCAAATATTGATGACCTAGAAATTTCTTCTCGTGAATACCCTGAGGCTTCTAGTCCGGCTTTATTGATGTTAATAATATTGCCTTCCAAGTCCATTACCGTCAAAATACCATGTACGTTTTCAAATAGATTTCTGAATTTAAGTTCGCTTTGAGATAAAAGGTTTTCCCGTTCAACATATTCACTAACGTCTCTACCTATGGTATGAACTTGATTCGTTTCTAAATCGGGCGTGCACGTCCACTCAATCCATTTGATATCATTTGATTTTGTAAGGTATCGGTTCGTAAAATTTTGAAGCGGTATGCCTTTGGCAAGGTCGATTAAAGCGTTTAAAGTTTCTTCTTTATCTTCGGGATGAACAAAATCGATAAAAACAGATTGCATAATTTCCTTGTCTGTCCATCCTAAAGTTTTTTCAAATGCAGGATTAATTTTAATGAATTTACCACTCGTTGTAAATATGCCTAATAGGTCATCAGAATACTCAAATAAATAATCTTGATTGTATAAACGTTGTTCTTTCTCTTTAATTTTTACCCACCGATTTATTTGCTCTATCGATTTGACAAGAAATGTAATTTGATGTTGGGTTAGTTCACGGGCTTTTGTATCAAATATATTTAAGCTTCCTATAACCTTGAGGTTAGAGTCCGTGATGGGGAAGGCAGTGCTAAACTTGACATCAATATGATTAACGGTATGGGCTGGGGGTATTTGATTTTGGTGGTTTATCGATAAAGTCGGCTTTGGGTAGGTATTAGGCAACAGCCATATTTTTTTTATTGAGTTATCACTAGTGCCAATGAGATATGCTTTGTCCTCGCTAAATAAAGTGATAGTACATATAGATACCTCAGTTATGCTAACGACAGAATAAATTAAGAAATCAAATGCCTCAGCATATCTGTTTTGAAGTACAACAAGTTTATCTGCTGCATCTGGAACCACTGCATTATGCGTTATGATACTTTTTTTCATGGCGCAAAAATATTCAATTAAAGAACAGTAAAACTATAAATTACATAAGTTTTCATTTCCTGTAATTTTATAGATATGTCTTTAGGACTGGGAGAATAATAAAAGAAATTTCAGACTTTCTTAGAGATTTTATCTGAGTTACTTCAAGAATTAAAAGCACTAAATTGGACTTGGATAATGCAAATGAAAAACCCTATCATTTGCGTGTGAAACTTTTATAGGTTGCATGATGAGATGTTGATGAAGTTTGGTTTTAACTTTTTTCCACTATGTGAGATTTGTTCCTAGGAAGTGATCCACTTTGTTGGTTCATCAAATATATAACTGTAATGAAAGATAATTGCATCACGATATTAGGACATTAATCCCATTTTGGAGCCTAGCCATTTCCGTAGCATTTCTGCCAAAGTGAATTGAAGGATGGGCTTAGTTAAATAATCTGACATACCTGCAGCAAGACACTTCTCTTTTTGTCCGGGAAGGCTTCCAGCCGTAAGTGCTATGATAGGAATTTCTATGTGCTTCTCCAAAATTCTTATCTTTCGTGTAGCTTCAATTCCATTGATTTTGGGCATCTGTATGTCCATAATAATGAGGTCTGGCTGTTCTTTTTTATAATGTTCAACAGCCTCTTCTCCGTCAACTGCTTCTATAATACGTGCCTTTGGAAGCACTTGGTTAACAAATATTTTAGTGAGGGTCATATTAATAGGATTGTCCTCAGCGATCATAATCGTCATGTTGAAATCCATGTCTTCCTTCTCTTCAATAATCACATCGTCGATTTCGTCGGAAGTGGTGTATTGTAAGTCTTCCAAGGCCTGATACATTTGACTCATTCGGATAGGTTTGACCAACCTTGCTTTAATCTCCAATTCGTCACATGCTTTTTGTAAATGCTCGTCGTCGGATGAGCTGTACAATACTACAAATGCGGGTTTTGTTTCCTGTGTAGCCTGCAGTTCCTTTATCTTCTTAATGGTTTCGATGCCGTCCATTATCGGCATGTGGTAGTCCATTATGATCACTTCAAATCCTGGGTTGTCCATTATGGTTATTAATGCCTGTAAGCCGCTGTCAGCCTCTTCAATCTCAATGTTTTTAATTTCCAACATCCGTTTTAATATCCTTCGGTTGTTAGTGTTACCATCTACTATGAGTACCTTTTTGATATCCTTTAAGGAATGATCTATCTCTTCATTTTCTGTCTTAACTTTTAGGTCGAAAAAAAAGTTGCTTCCGTGCCCTAGCTTGCTCTCTAAGCGTAACTCACTATTGACAAGTGCCAGAAGTTTATTGGAAATGGTTAAGTCCAGGTCAGTGCCGCCATATTTATTAGTGATATTGCCGGCTTCCTGCGTAAAAGAATTCAATATTTCTTGTAACTGATCCTCATTAATACCAATGCCAGTATCTTTAACTGCAAATCTTAAAAGCATTTTGTCATTTCCATAATCGTCTAAAACCTGTACCGAAAGCTTTATTTCCCCTTTTTCAGTAAATTTCAGAGCATTTTCCAGTAGGTTAATTAAAATCTGTTCTAGTCGCATCACATCAATCCAAATGTTTTTTGGAATATGGGGATCCATATCCAACAACATTTCCAAGTTTTTCGTTGTCACGCCAAAAGATATAATGTTCAAAGCATTTGACAACACTTGCTCCAGTTCCACTTTATCAATTTTCAATTTCATAGGATTGTTTTCATCTTTGAGAAATCGAGGATATCGTTGCTGATGCTATATAAGAATTCTTCGGACTGATTGATAATCTCCAAGTAGTGGCGTTGGGTATCGTCCAATTGAGTTCTAAGTGCTAATTCAATAAATCCAATAATAGCTTGTTTTCCATTATTTTTAATGATAGCGATTTTGTCTAAAGCTTGTCCGCTATACTCAAGTGCTATTAAAGATGCTGGGATTAAGTTTTCCATTTTTTTGGATTGACTATTCATTCAAAATATACTTAGCGCAGTAAATGTAAAAATATAGTTGATATAAGTTTATTATAGTGCCGTAAAGCTGTAAATAACGTTGATCGAGTAGGTCGCCTTCTCTTTAGATAACAAAGTCTGGGCAGCGCTTGCAGAAATAGTATACATCATATTCAAATTTTTATCGAGAACCGGCGTGCCATTGGAAATAATCAGTTGGGAGGTTTGGGATAAAGTAACCTTATGCACATCTCCATCTACGCCTATTTGTAAAATTCTTGAAGGTACATCCGACTGTATGCCTGACTTATTGAAATATGGGAATTCCGATTTGACATAAAGCTCATAAGTTTCATTGTTTGAAAGTTGTATCTGATTGGAGATGATTCTGGATTTACCATGTTGATAATCTGTAGCCGTATTGAATTCAAGACTCACCTCATTCCCTGGCATCGGGATGGTAATTTCAGATAAGGGAAGGACTTTAATGCTTACGTCGGTTTTATGAATGTCTGAATCATTGCTGGTAGTGCTTTTTGCATCCAAATTTATTTGAAAATTATAAATTCCCGCATTAAAGAAGTGGTTCCTAAAATCGGATTCTGAGATGGAAAATTGAAGGTCAAAATTATGTTTTCTACCTGCGACAACCAAAAATGGGTTATTAGGCGTATGGTTTTTCCAATTGGCGGATAGTGGAGCGGTTATAACCTTAGGATAAGTGCTTCCCAGTTTCAATAAACTTACCTCTCGCGTTGCCTCCACACCATTGGAAGAGGTGTATTTAATTGAGGAGGAAGCAGTCTGGGCCCAAAGATTAAAATTAATGGTGTTTGATATTTCAGCGGCTCCGATAGCATCAAAAGTACGAGTGCCTCCCGATCTAAATTGATTTAAGGATGTAATTTCATGAGTTTTGGTAGGCATGTTAGAAAGCCATTGGATCGGTTGGGTATAAGGAACAACAAGAATGATATTGAAGCTGTTGGGAGTGAAATAATTCTCATAGTTGTGATTAATAGTCAGCTTGTACTCTCCTGGTTGAAAAATATTGTTCTCAAAAGCAGCAGCTGGAATTTTAAATTTAAAAACAACATTTCCTGAACTATATTTTGATCCATTGCTATAAGGTTCATACCAAGATTGTGGGCTAGTAGAAAACGATTTATAACCAGGTTGAATATCATGAACATGGTAGGTAGGTTGTTGTCCCCCAATATTATCAAGTTGCCATTGCAATACCGAAGTAGGAAGACTAGCCCCTGATGCATTTTCTTGCAAAAACCTACTATTTAGACACCACATATTCGGCGTTTCTTGTTTGTCTATCCATCTCGTATTGCTTCCCGTGTTAAACACAGTTCGGGTTACAGAAAAATCCGTTTTGTTATTAATATTACTTATTGGTATCTCTATTCTAACGTCTTGGGCCATGGTTAAAGCTGTGGCTGCCAATAGTAAAATCCCACCTAAAATATATTTTTTATAAGCTCTCATGTCTATCTAAATTAAAACTTTTTCACCTTAATTTTGGTGTCTTTTTTCTGGTATTCAAAAACCAGGTTTTCTGAGTCATCTGTATCTTCAATCACTATGGATTGTTTTGGATTGATAAAACTGAAGGTATCATTTTCAATATAAATCGCGTATGTGCCAATCTTTAAAAAAAATTCAAACTCACTGTTTTGGTTAACCACTGTAGTTTGTATAGCGCCTTCCTCACTCTTCGCATACACAACAATGCCTGAAACGTCGGTATTTAAAACGTCGTAGGCTTGCTTTACTTCAACTAGTTTTCCAGTGATCCTAATGTTTTTTACCAAGCCAACTTGTATATTAATATTTTTGTTCACCTCAATTAGGGGGGTCTTCATCAAGCGTGAACCAGCACTTTCATTGATCTTTAATTTATAACTTCCTTTGGGAACATTCTGAAAAGTTACTTTTCCGTTTTTATCGGTGATCGCCGTATGGTCATCAAGTTTAACAATTTCATTGGCCAGCACGGCTTCATGGACATCGCGGATGCCATTGTAGTTTTTATCTTCAAACAGTTGAAAGCTCACTTTGTGGTTTCCAATGGCGGTAGCTCTCGCAAAGTATTTTTTAATACCTATTCTAATTTGGTAATTATCGCCACTGTAGCCATTAGCATTAGTAGAGCTGTAGTCCGAATAATTAGCATAGCCAGTAGTGGACCAGGAAGTCGCTATTTTGTATTCTATATTTCCTGTGAAATTGTTGCTTTTATTTTCATAAAGTCCCGAATAATTGATGCCTGCCGAAATGGATCCTGATAAGGTAGTATTTAAAACTAGGAAGTTATAGCTGGTATACACATTGTAATTTTCAAAGTTTTCACCGCTATTAAAGTTGTAATTCAGGTCAAATACACTGATGGGATTGTATTGTGCAGAACCATTGATAGAAAAATTCTTGAAACGGTAGGACATTGTTGACCTAAATCCCTGAAACCAATTTGGACTGCGATCTTCTTTTGAATGGGTAAATTCTGTAGTAAGATTGAAGCCATGCTGGCCAAAAGCAGTCCCAATATTGCTGTAAAGACGGTAAGTCAATAAATCATGAGATATGAAATTGAAGGTTGCTTTTTGCCGTTCTATTTGTGGCGATAGTAGAAAGTTCCAGTTCTTTACATTAAATTGATAGCCTACTTGTGCCGATTGTGTGCTATTGAAATATTCAGGTCTGTTGTACAGGGTCTGCCCATATTGGAAATTCAAGTATTCGGGCTGTACTTGCGAATTTCGATATAGAAAAAATAGCCGTTGCGTGTTCGAGATTTGATGCCCGATGCGGTGATTAAGGTTGAAGGATCCTCTGCTCATTCCTGCATAGCCACTCGTGGTATAAGTGTTCAACGATTGAAAATCCCAATGGCCTAAGCTGGTGTCGTAGTTTAAACCCACAGAGGCTCCAGAGTTTTTGTCCTTTTGTATCCATCCAAACTCATGGCTTAGACCTACTTCGGTTCGGAATCGATGTTGATCATTAAGTACAAAAGCGGACGCAAAGTTGGTTACATGTGTTTCAATGGCCTGTCTCGGGTCGTGATCATAAACGTAGGACCATTTCCCATTAAAGTTATTTAATGCACCAAAACTGTATTTGGCACCTGCCATTTTAGCACTTTCATTCTGCGGAAAATAGCTGCCATAAAGATGGTAACTGTTCTCCAGACCAATAATTTCAAATTCCTTTCCAACCCCTATTTCGGTAGAAATTTTTGCGCCTCTTCCGGAAATGGAATAATCATAGTCATTAGCATAAATATTTCCTATTCTGGCCAAGCTCTTTTTACTTTCGACTTCTAGCCAAGTGTCATAAAGATTATAAAGTCCATCTTGAAGATAGTAATCTGCCGCGAGGTTGAAACGTCCTTGAATATTTTCTGATGCAGAAAACTCGGTGTTGCCTCTTAATTGCATATAATTAAAGCCAGAACTATTTTCATTATAATTGACTTCGGCAAAGTTGGTGCCGCTGACCGCACTGCTCGCGCGACTTAACTGTCGGTTGTGCGATAATACTACAAGTTTTATATAGCTGCTTCCCACGTTCTCATTGTTGGTAAGGTCGGTAGCTCTTACCTGAATATTATAATCAGGAAATAAAGTGTTTTGACGCCTTATGGAAATTGTAATTTCTATCAGTCTTTTTTCTTGACCTTCTAAGGAAATGGTTTGTTGCCTTGGCGTCATCTCCAAGTCCTCAGGAGAGGATTGAAAATCGAGCCTTATGCTGCGTTTTGAATAGCCTCGGTTTTCCACAAACATAGTGATGATGGTTTCAGGAGTATCTGGATTGATGTAATTTTCGCGCGAAAAGGGTATGATAGCAATGTTTTTTTCTTCAGGCTTTTTTAAGCTGAAAGAAGTACTGATGTTTTCGACACGCGCCATCGAACTATATGTGAGATTAAAAGTGATGGCGTTGGCCTGAAGCATCATAAAATCCAAGCTTGCTATAAATTTTATAGGGAAACGCTTGGTCTCATCAGGAAGAATGTCAAAATTAGGTTTGGGTGCTAATAATAACCCAGGATATTTTAATTCTGGAGCCAGTTTGTCAATGGTAATATTGTTGGCGCTTCGGTTTTTTATAACCAGGAAATTGGTGAAGGTGGACCCTTTTTGGACAGCAATACTGTCCGTTTCAAAATGAAAATCCACTTCCCTTACCTCTTGACTATAGACATAAGAACACGGCAGAAAAACAATCATGCAAAATGAAAGGAGCTTTCTGATTAGAGTTTTGGGAATATGGAGTGATTGTTTCAAGAATTAAATTAGAAATCGAATGTTTTTTCTCCTACTCTTAAATCATTGGTGCCAGACATTTTAATTATGGTGACGCCCAAATATTGTCCTGAAATAGATGTTGGTAAAGTAAAGTAGATAACTTGCTCCGTTCCTGGCATGGAAGACATCGCTTTGGAATCCAATTTAATTTCCTCACCAGTCTCAGTATTCGTCAGTTCAAATTGTACAGTGGCATCGTTTACGATATTCCCATCATTGATAACGCTAACGGCGATCTTTTTTTCTTGAGAAATGGCATCATTAATCTCTTCAATAGCAGTGATTTCCATGCTATTTATTTGATTACCAGTCGGCGTATAATACACATGGAGTCCAAACTCAAATAGTGCGATGATGCCTATTCCGTTTTGCGTTTGGGCTTTATCGGCTTGTGTTGAAATTTGCGTGAAAAACAGCATACTATTGGTCAATGCTGATGGTGACGCATCTTTAGGAATGGTCATGGTAACTAGAATCTCTTGAGTAGATTTCGCCGGAACGGAGACCGTGTTTTCAAATGTAGAAATCCAAGAAGCATTGGAGGTGTCTAAACTGCCTGGTTCAGAATAAATTTTATTGCCATCTAGTTCTCTTTTCCAGTCTTTAACATTAATATTAAAGACGTAATCTTTATCAGAACTATTGTTCAAAATTACCGTTTCCGTAACCTTTTCTCCTGGATTTCCAGTTAGAAACAATCGGGTGGGAGACATAGAAACGCCTTGAGAAAATCCAGAAGTCGTCAATGTGATTAGAAAGCCAAGAGTCAAAAAGAATTTAAAGTGATTGGGCATCATAGGTGTAGGTTTTAATTTAAGGCTGGTGAAAAAAA
>NZ_JBDSLS010000293.1:0-7639 GCF_039916245.1 Gelidibacter sp. | reverse complement strand
CTTTATTTATCTCTATTCTTAGTAGATCAACGCAGCTTTAATCTGTCAACAATGATTTATAATCGATTTTATTTCGACTAAACACTTCATGATTTTCATATTTTAGAAATTGTAACCACTAAAAACCAAGCACTTATTTAACAAAACTCTAAGCAACCCTCACTTCATAATTTAATGCAGAAACTGTATCTTTGCAACCCTGTTTGGATTACTGAGCAGTCAGATGATTTTGCTAAAGCCCATTCTACAATTCCATGAGTCAATTTGAAGATACAATTGAGGTTCAAGGCGCGCGCGTTCACAACCTAAAAAACATAGATGTTTCCATTCCCCGAGAAAAACTTGTCGTCATTACAGGACTTTCTGGGAGCGGTAAATCGTCATTGGCTTTTGATACCATTTATGCCGAAGGTCAACGACGTTATATAGAAACATTTTCGGCGTATGCCCGTCAATTTCTTGGTGGTCTCGAACGTCCCGATGTGGATAAAATCGATGGTCTTTCACCGGTGATCGCCATTGAGCAAAAAACCACCAGCAAATCGCCACGTTCAACCGTGGGTACGATTACAGAGATCTACGACTTTTTACGTTTGTTATACGCGCGAGCAAGTGACGCTTATAGCTATAATACGGGCGAAAAAATGGTCAGTTATACCGATGAGCAAATCAAAAGTCTGATCAAAGAAACTTTTAACGGCAAACGCATCAATATTTTAGCGCCTGTGATTCGCTCACGTAAAGGACATTATCGTGAATTGTTTGAGCAAATCGCCAAACAAGGCTTTGTTAAAGTACGTGCCGATGGCGAAGTCAAGGACTTGGTAAAAGGCATGCAATTGGACCGTTATAAAAATCATGATATTGAAATTGTCATCGACCGTCTTAAAATTGATGATTCTGTCGATAATGACAAACGTCTCACCGAAACGATTAATACGGCCATGTATCATGGGGAGGACATCCTTATGGTATTGGATCAAGACACGAATGAAACACGCTATTTTAGCAGAAGTTTGATGTGTCCCACTTCAGGAATTTCCTATCCAAACCCTGAGCCGAATAACTTTTCTTTCAACTCGCCAAAAGGTGCCTGTCCAAAATGTAATGGAATTGGCAAACTCTATCAGGTTAATGATAAAAAAATCATTCCTGACGACAGTCTTTCTATAAAAGCTGGTGCTTTAGTTCCTCACGGTCCTTATAAAAACAGCTGGATCTTCAAACAATTTGAAACCATTGCCCAACGGTACAACTTTGAGTTGACGGATCCTTACAAGGACATACCTGAAGAGGCTAAAAAAATGATTTTATATGGTGGCAACGAAAAGTTTTCTGTAGAAAGCAAAACGCTTGGGGTTACCAGAGATTACAAAATCGATTTTGAAGGGGTCGCCAATTTTATTGAGAATCAATTTACTACAGCCGAAACAACTTCTTTAAAACGTTGGGCAAAAGAGTATATGGACAAGGTGGAATGTGACTTATGTCATGGCTCGCGTTTACGTCAAGAATCACTTTATTTTAGGGTCAACGGAATGAATATTGCTGAATTGGCCAATATGGACATTAGCGATTTGGCGCAATGGTTTTCTGATTTGGCTCCGAAATTATCCGATAAGCAATTCCAGATTTCCGAAGAAATTATAAAAGAAATCAGAACCCGTGTGCAGTTTTTATTAGATGTTGGATTGGAATATTTATCACTTAATAGAAGTTCAAAATCATTATCAGGCGGTGAGGCACAACGGATCCGATTGGCCACTCAAATTGGCTCACAATTGGTCGGCGTGCTCTATATTTTGGATGAACCAAGTATTGGTTTACATCAGCGTGACAACGAAAAATTAATCAAATCATTGATCGCACTTCGTGATATCGGTAATTCTGTTATTGTGGTGGAGCACGACAAGGACATGATTGAAAGTGCCGACTATGTGATTGATATCGGCCCAAAAGCTGGAAAGTATGGTGGCGAGATCATCAGTATTGGAACGCCTGAAGAACTTAAAACACACCACACGCTTACCGCAGATTATCTAAACGGCACCAAACAAATCGAAATTCCGAAAAAACGACGTGAAGGCAATGGCAAGTTTATAGAGTTGAAAGGCTGCACGGGCAATAATTTAAAAAACGTTTCTGTAAAACTCCCGTTAGGAATGATGATTGGCGTGACAGGAGTTTCTGGCAGTGGAAAATCGACTTTGATCAATGAAACGCTGTACCCTATTCTCAATGCTCATTATTTTAATGGTGTCAAAAAACCAATGCCTTATAAAAGCATTAAAGGTTTGGAGCATATTGACAAAGTGATTGACATTAACCAATCGCCTATTGGAAGAACGCCTCGTAGCAATCCTGCAACTTACACCAAAACCTTTGACGAAATTCGCAGTTTATTTGCCAAAATTCCAGAAGCCATGATTCGTGGTTATAAACCAGGACGTTTTAGTTTTAACGTGAAAGGTGGGCGTTGTGAAACTTGTCAAGGTGGTGGTTTACGAGTTATTGAAATGAACTTTTTGCCCGATGTTTATGTCGAATGTGAAACTTGCCAAGGCAAACGTTTTAATAGAGAAACCCTTGAAATTCGTTACAAAGGAAAATCGATTAGCGATACTTTGGACATGACCATAAATGAAGCGGTTGATTTCTTTGAACACATTCCAAAAATCCATAATAAACTCAAAACGATCAAAGATGTTGGTTTGGGTTATATCACGCTTGGACAGCAAAGCACTACGCTTTCTGGAGGCGAAGCACAGCGTATCAAACTAGCGACTGAATTGAGCAAGCGCGATACAGGAAACACCTTTTATATTTTAGACGAACCTACCACAGGCCTTCACTTTGAAGATATTAGAGTTTTGATGAATGTTCTCAATAAATTGGTTAATAAAGGAAATACCATCTTAATTATTGAACATAATATGGATGTCATCAAAACAGTAGATTATATTATAGATATAGGCTATGAAGGCGGCAAAGGCGGTGGAGAAGTCATTGCAGAAGGAACTCCGGAAGAAGTGGCGAAACACAGGAAAAGCTACACTGCAAAATTCCTAAAAAAAGAACTTGAAATTCACAAAAACGAAGCAATTTAAGAGTTCCACTAATAAACCTTAATCAATTGTGTTAAAGTTTTACTCATATAAGCACACAAGATAGTCCTAATTTTTATTACCTTGGTACTTAACTTTAAAACTAACTATTATGAGAAATATTCTTTGGCTTGTAGCCGTAATTTGTATTATAATATGGCTTTTAGGATTTTTTGGTGTTGTAGCAGGCATGTCAAACAGTGGCTTAATCAACATTCTTTTAGTAATCGCAGTGATTGCTATTCTTTACAATATCATTTCTGGTCGTAGACCGCTATAAGCACACTTTATTAGTATTATAAAAAACGCACATATAAAAAGGTAAATCGAGAGATTTGCCTTTTTTTATTGTTAAGACGCTTTATAAATAGAAATATTAATAATTGATGATGTGACAATTAAACTCTAAGTTAATGAGGTACATCCTGCTTTTCTTCATAATGACATCATCTTTAACCAAATTATAGGAAATTTACGATGATGTCACCATTCTATGGCTTCAAGAATTCCCACGAAATAGTACATGATCGTCGAGATTCAATAACCAAACAACACCTTATCTAACCTAAATAATCAACAATTTGAAGCAGGTCATTAACCATCCATCTAACTTTCCAATTTCCAATCTAAAATTTTTTTAAAATTGATCGAATCGAACTTATTATGATATTTTCCATTAAATTTGTCTGTTTTGGCATTTCTAAAGGGAGAAGAAAGAGGATAGAATTTAGAGAAGACCAATGACAGATGTTCTCAGACTGAAGACTGCCAACTGCCAACTGCCGACTGCCAACTGCCGACTGAAGACTGAAGACTGAAGACTGAATACTGAAGACTAATAACACAATCAATAAAGAATATATCTAATGAGATTAGAAAAACACAGTAAATCTTGGAATGAAATAAAAACAAACGATTCTTGGGCCATTTTTAAAATAATGGGCGAGTTTGTAAACGGTTATGAAAAATTGAGCAAAATTGGACCTTGTGTTTCCATTTTTGGTTCAGCCCGTACCAAACCAGATCATAAATATTATAAATTAGCAGAAGAAGTGGCCAGAAAAATTGTCGAACATGGTTACGGTGTTATCACTGGTGGCGGTCCGGGCATCATGGAGGCAGGAAACAAAGGCGCCCATATTGCTGGCGGAACTTCGGTGGGTCTGAATATTGATTTACCTTTTGAGCAACACGACAATCCCTATATAGACGCTGATAAAAGCTTGGATTTTGACTACTTTTTTGTCAGAAAGGTCATGTTTGTAAAATATTCGCAAGGTTTTGTGGTGATGCCTGGGGGTTTTGGAACTTTGGACGAATTATTTGAAGCCATTACACTAATTCAGACCAATAAAATTGAAGAATTCCCGATCATTTTAGTGGGCACTGAGTTTTGGGAAGGCCTTTTAGGATGGGTACGAAGTACACTTTTAGATTCATTTGGCACCATCAGCGCAAAGGACTTGGATCTTGTTCATATAGTGGATACGCCTGATGAGGTTATTGAAATTCTAAACAGTTTTTACAAGGAGTTTGAATTAAGTCCGAACTTCTAAATTTTAAACAATAAATTTTTACTATTAGTTCTAAAATTTGAATAAATTAGAGCTCGTATAACGATACGAATTGATATGTTGGCGGAAAATATATCAGATAATTTCTTATAAATCACCAACAACTTAAATTAGAGATTCCTTGGCCGAAATCTTTTTTTTGCGAAAAACCAGGAATAATCCTTCGGGCTCTAACAGAATTTTAAAACTTTAAAATTTGTCATTTAGCACATTAAAAAGACGGTTTCTTTTCAGTTTATTGGTTTTCTATGCGGCATTGATGTTTGGTCAAAATAAGATCGACATCGATGCTACATTTGACGTGGGAAAAAAGAGTGCAAAAGTCTCGCAGACCATTCGCTATCAAAATAACACAAACGATACATTAAAAACGATTTACCTAAACGATTGGAACAATAGTTTCTCAACCAAAAGAACTCCGTTGGCCATTCGGTTTGCCGAAGAATACAGTACAAAATTCCACTTTGCGACCAATGAAATGCGAGGTTTTACAAATATTACCGCAATAAAAGATGAAACTGGAAAGGAACTCAATCATACCAGATTAAAACAGCATCCTGATGTTGTAGAAGTAGAGCTGTCCACGCCGCTATTGCCAAACGAGTATTATCAAATTGACCTTTTTTACAATCTGCGATTTCCCGATGATACCTTTACGGATTATGGAATTACGGAAGCTAACGATCTTAATTTAAAATATTGGTACATCACTCCTGCCGTTTATGATGGAGCTTGGCATTATTACAGCAATAAAAACTTGGACGATCTGTTTGTTCCAAAAGCCGATATCAGTCTCAAAATAGAATTTCCGAAAAATTATGGCGTTTATTCTGAACTCGCCATTCAAGAAACGGTGCCCCATGACAGCACACAAACCTTTTATCTTTATGGAAAAGATCGGGTGGACAGCAAACTCTATCTCAATAAATTCCCGAAATTTAATTTTGTACAGACAGATAATTTCACGGTCATTACTGATTTGGAAAATGAAGGCATCATGCCTATCGATCGTGCCATCCTTACCGATAAAATCACGCAATTCATTACTAAAAACCTAGGGAAATATCCGCATGATTTTCTTTTAGTAACAAATATCGAATATAAAAAAGATCCACTTTATGGCTTGAATCAATTGCCCAAATTCCTGAATCCATTTCCTGGAAACCTGCAATATGAGCTTAAGCTTTTGAAAACCACCCTCGGCAACTACCTTGACAACACGCTCTTATTAAATCCGCGAGAGGATTATTGGCTAAGTGATGGCATTCAGATTTATTATTTGATGAAATATGTGGAAGAGAACTATCCGGATCTTAAATTGTTGGGCACTTTAGGCGATTATTGGGGCGCTCGTTCATTTCATGCCGCCAGTCTTAATTTTAATGAGCAATACAATCTTTATTTCATGCAAATGGCGCGCACCAACAGGGATCAAGCCTTAACAATGCCTAAAGATGCATTATTGAAATTCAACGCCAGTATCGCCGGGAAATATAAAGCAGGGATCGGATTGAAATATTTAGATGATTTTGTCAATGGTGATGTCGTTGAAAAAACCATTCAAGAATATCTTGAAATTTCAAAATTAAAAAACACGACCTCTGCCGATTTTGAAAACTTATTAAAAAAGAATACTGATAAAGACGTCGATTGGTTTTTTGAAGACTATCTCAATAGCAGAAAAAAAATAGACTTTAGAATTAAGGATATTGTCAAAACTGATGATTCTGTCACCTTTACCATTAAGAATAAACGAAAAAACAATTTCCCTGTTTCTCTATTTACTCTTAAAAATGATTCCGTACTATCAAAAACATGGATCGAGCATATCTATGGTTCAAAAACATTAACCATTCCGCGCAACGAGGCTACCAAGTTGGTGCTGAATTACGATAATACAATTCCCGAAAATAACCTTCGAGACAATTGGAAGTCACTAAGAGGCTGGTTTTTCAACAACAAACCTTTACAGTTTCGCTTGTTTAAGGACTTTGAAGATCCCAACTATGATCAGGTGTTTTTTATGCCATTAGTAGAATTCAACAATATTTATGACGGCTTCACGCTGGGTGCCAAAATTTATAACAAAACGCTATTGATGAAAAATTTCACCTATAGACTGTCACCCAAATATTCTTTTAATTCAGAAACCATTACTGGCAGCGCCATGGGTCTCTATACACAGCATGTTGACGATAAAAACCTACATATGATCACCTATGGCCTGAGCGGTGCTTATGCCTCTTTTGCGAAAAATGCCTTTGTAACCAAAATCAGTCCCAGTGTCTCCTTTCATTTTAGAGACAACAATAACTTTAGATCCAACAAATCGAGTTATATAAATTTGAGGTATTTAGATATTTCCAGATCCCTCAAGGACAATCCAATGCTTACCGTAATCGATCCTGATTATAGTGTTTTTAACATCCGATATGTGAATGCCCATACTGATTTGATTGATTTTTCAAAATTTTATTATGATTTTCAAGCCGCTAAAAAGTTCGGAAAAATAGCAATCAACTACGAGTGGCGAAAACTTACAGAAGGCAACCGACAATTCAATTTCAGGTTTTTTGCTGGGACATTTCTATACAATAAAACCGATCCAACCTCCGACTATTTTAGCTTTGCTTTGGACCGACCAACCGATTACCTATTTGATTATAACTATTTGGGACGTTCTGAAAACTCAGGGATCTTCAGTCAGCAAATTATCATTGCCGAAGGTGGATTTAAGTCCAAACTAGAGACGCCTTTCGCCAATCAATGGATGGCTACTGCTAATGTGAGCACAACTATATGGCGCTATATTGAAGCTTATGGCGATATTGGTTTGGTGAAAAACCGATCCTTCAATCCCGAATTTATGTATGACTCTGGAATTCGACTCAATTTAGTAACCGATTATTTCGAACTTTATTTCCCGCTCTATTCAAATTTAGGATGGGAAATTGATCAACC
>NZ_JBDSLS010000292.1:0-5950 GCF_039916245.1 Gelidibacter sp. | reverse complement strand
TGCTTCGGACTTGTTTGAAAATCGTTTGATTCATCAATTATTTCAATATTTAAATCCTTGTTTTCATCGCTTTCAAACTTCTTAGCGATTTCTTTTCCTGAGTTAAACCAAACTTTTTTAATAAGTTTCGAAGCATCTTTGTCTTTATTTAACCATCTTAAAATTCCTCCAATATGATCATCATCAAAATGGGTCAAAACCAATAGATCTATATACTGATTATTTTCTCTAATTTTATTAATAACCTCGAACAACTGCCCCTTCACATTTGATATGCTTTTGAAGCAATTTCCAACCCCTCCATCTATCAAAATGTTTCGAGGAATTTCTTCGCTATCTAAAAATGAAACCCAAATAGAATCGCCATTAAAAGCTTTTAAAAATTTTATGTTCATATCTAAGCTATTAAGTATAAGTTTCTATTATCTAAAATTTCCATTTTCCAAAGTCGCCAAACGCGACAACAACAAAGACTGAAGTTGGGATAGTTTGTGATTAATTTTGGTTTTATTTAATATGGTTTCATATATGGACTTGGCTTGTTCCTCAAAATCAAATACAATTTCATTTTTTGGAATTATTACAAAAGTCTCGTCAAAGTTTTTTGTAACGACTGCTTCAAATGTCGCACCTATAGCTTCTGATTTTAATTTATCAATTACACTTCGTGTTAAAAAATAAGTGAAAAAAGGGAATTCTGATAAACTTAATATTGCATAACAAGTTTGATTCATTGCCATAGGAAAACCAGACAATGATATTCCACCCGTAGTTGCACCTCTAGCCGTTACAAAAGTTGTGTTGGCAGGATAGAGCTTACTACTACATTTTTTAAGTCCTTCTTTTGTTATGTGTTTATCAGTAGATAACACATAAATACTTGAAGTTTTGTCTCCGGGTGTGTAAAAAGGTATTTCGCCATCCCCCCAATATTCTAAAACATCTGTTTTAGGCGTTCCGCCTCCTCCAATTTTAGAAATTGTTGTAAAAGAATCATATGTCCACTCCTCAGGAATCTCCCCATCCAACTCCTCATCAAACACCATCGATCCACCAGACGATTTATAAGGTTTTCCATCCTCATTTGGAAACTCAAAATCTACAAACCACTGTCTATACAAAGTTTGCGCAGTAACTTCTAGCTTTTCACAAATTTGTTCATTGACTTTTATTTTATTGCTAATGGATTGGTATTGTTCAACTAGTTCTCGTTGTTTATCTATGGAAAGAATTGGAAGTTCTGTTTCGCATAAATCTGCCCAATCAAAAGTTTCTCGTGTGCTTCCATGAGAATGAAACCGTGCATAACGGTCAAACTCTGGACGAGAAAACCACATCATCAAATATTCGGGTAATAATACATTGGTATCAATTACTTCAAACACTA
Source organism: Gelidibacter sp. (assembly GCF_039916245.1). GTDB lineage: Bacteria > Bacteroidota > Bacteroidia > Flavobacteriales > Flavobacteriaceae > Gelidibacter. The sequence continues at coordinate 4,563 of NZ_JBDSLS010000292.1, read as the reverse complement.
CATATATTTGAGATACTAAAGCCTTGTCATACTCATCAGCTAACGCAATTGAAATCTTTTCTCCATTTCGAGAAGTAACCGTTCCATAAGCAAACTGTCGCTTTTCAATAATTTTATAAACAGACATATCTGTTCCAATGGTATTGGCAATAGAAGGAATTAGCTTTTTGGTAATACTTACGCCCAAAAGTGTATCCATTTCCAAATCACGGTTTCTTATATTGACTTGTTGAATGTATTTTCCTAATTTTTTATAACCCTCTTTCATGGTTTCGTCTTTATAAATGCGTCTAAAAAATAACTTTTTAATACCTTCATTTTTCAAATTAGTTCTCACCCTCTAAATGCTCATCGTTGGCTTTATAACCTTGATTAGGATGATTATGAGTAAATGGATAGCGTTTTTTTAATTTGCCATTTTTTATCATGTTTGGAAAAATCTTATTCTTTAGATAATCAATTGACTTGCCGAGTTGATTCGCAACTTCCTCCATTGACAAATAATCTTGTGAACAGATAGTAATAATCTCTTTCTCTAAATCTTCTCTACTTAATCGCGTTGCCATCTTTTTTGAGGTGTCAACCTTTCTATCAGAGGTGTCAACCTTTTTACCCGAGGTGTCAACCTTTCTATTTGTAAACCCCATACTGTCAGTGTCTTCTATGGAGATTGCGACCTTTACTGAGGTGTCAACCTTTCTGCCTAAGGCTGATACCTTTTGGCTTGAGGTGTCAACCTTTGTCTTTACTTTATAAATAGTCCATCGGCCATTCTTGTCAGATTCCAAATAGCCATCTGTGCATAGTTTTTTCAACAAGTTGGTAATGTCTGTACTATGCATATTTAATACATATTGCAGACGTTGGTTGGAAATAGAACCCTCAATTAAGCAAAAAGATAAAGCAGTTAGCTCGTCTGGAGTTAGGTTGCTTACAGAGTCAAAAATGGTTTCAAGTTCCTGTAAAGTCGCATCTGGAATAACGCTAAACATTGGCAAGGTTAGCTTTACACGATCTGGTTGACCTTCCAACTCCAAAAAGGGTTTTCTCCAATGAGAATCTCTCCATCCTGTCATAATCTTGTCCACACCACTTCCTGCTTTTTCCGCTCGCCCAATCAACATAAACATTTGCTGCAAGGAAGGGTTTCTACACTCACTAATGCCACCTGCATAGTATTGTTGTAGAGAAATCAATAAGGTTCCTGGGTTAGAAAAAACAAATTTTTCAGTGTCTAACTCAATAATAATATTCCCACTTAAAGAATAATCTGTATGAACAATGGCATTAACAAAAGCTTCACGCAGAGCAATATGAGTGGGAGTTTCATCAACCCTTTCATCATTTTTTAACTGAAAAGGCTTTGGTAAAGTCGAGGAGATTTTCGGCCATACTTTGAGATAAAATTGCAATAAATTACACTCCCATGTGCCATCTGGATAAATACGATCTGTCCATCTGATCTTTTCATCCGTTGTCAATCGTTCTCTATAATCAGGAAAATAATCTGACAGCGCCTCCTGATCTTTTATACTATCCTCTTTACCGAACATTAAAAGCCCGGCTAACGTAATTCCTTCTTTTTTTGATTTTCTATCTACTCTATAGGCACCAATTTTTCTCAACAATTCAGCATCTTCTAAGGCATGCCACGGATGTCCAGATCTAGAAGATGCGAATAGCTGTCTGAAATGGCGAATACTCGTAGGATCTAAGTCTTCAATAGTGAAATGTTCTAGAATCAACGCATCAAGTTGAAGCTCTGAACTTGAGTCGGCCAACAGTCTCTTAACCTCATTTTCTGTACATCTATAATCCCCTTCGTGATTTCTTTTATACGTATTGCCAAATGGATTTCGAGTAAGATATACAGGCCTCTCTGTCCTGTTTGCAAATGGAACTCTTAAACCTAAAAGTTTTCGACCTTTTAGCTCCACAACCCGAACATCTTCATTCGATAATATATTACGACTAATTGTGTTGGGATTATTACATCCATCCCAAAACTGCCTTTTATAATTTTCGATTTGTTCATCGCTTAAGCCTTCAATTTCAATACCATCTCTATTTTCTTTTATACCGATAACGATAATTCCAGTATTGGTATTTGCAAAAGCAGAATAGGTTTTCCAGAGTTCTTTAGGAAAACCTCCTTTACCAGATTTGTACTCGACTTCAAAGTATTCATTAGGTAAAAATTCATTATCTAATAAAGAGAACAAGGAATCCGTATCCTCAAAATCGAATAAATTTAATTGCTGTTCTTTCATAACTAACCAATCTTATATCCTAAACTATCAAACACACTCTCAACTTCTAGTTTCAATTGCTTCTCCTGCTCAAATAAACTTTTTAGTTCCGATTGTAAGTTTTGCATTTGCGTACCATAATCCAACTGTTCATCACGGTTCACAAATTCAATATATTTACTTGGTACTAAAGAATAATCCTTTTTCCGAATTTCTTCTAAAGATGCCGAATAGCAATATTCAGGTACATTTTCGTAGACTGAGCCTGTCGAAGTCTGCCAGTTATGATAATTTAAAGCAATCTTTTCAATTTCAGTTTCGGAAAACTGTGTGAATTTCTTTTCAAAAGGTTCTCCTTTTTGACGCAAATCGATAAATAGTACTTCATGCTGACGATCACGGTAGTTTTTAATACCGTCGTTAACTTTAAACACTCTTTGCTTTTTATTTCTGTTTAAAATCCAAAGCGTTACAGATATGTCCGTAGAATAAAACATAGCTCTTGGCAAAATAGCAACAGCTTCTACCAAGTCATTTTCTAAGATTTGCTTTCTAATTTTATATTCTTCGCCACTACCAGATAAGGCGCCATTTGCCAAAATAAAACCTGCAACGCCATTATCAGATAACTTCGCAATCATGGTCAAAATCCAAGCGTAGTTGGCATTAGATTTTGGTGGCACTTCATAACCTGCCCAACGTGGGTCGTCTGTTAATTCGTTTTCAGCACGCCAATCTTTTAAGTTAAACGGTGGATTCGCCATGATATAATCGGCTTTCAAAGTCTTGTGCTGATCGTCGTTAAAGGTATCGGCTGCTTTGGCACCTAAATTCCCTGAAATACCACGAATAGCTAAGTTCATTTTAGCCAGTTTATAAGTGGTATTGGTCAATTCCTGTCCGTAAATTGATACGTCCTTTTTATCGCCTTGGTGTTTGTCTATAAACTTTAAAGACTGCACAAACATCCCACCAGAGCCACAAGACGGGTCATAGATTTTACCTTTGTAAGGCTCAATCATTTCGGCTATCAGATTCACAATAGATTTCGGAGTATAAAACTCCCCTTTTCCTTTACCTTCTGCAATAGCGAACTTGCTAAGGAAGTATTCATATACTCGCCCAATCACATCTTGACTTTCGTCTTTGAGCGTGTCGATATTATTAATGGTATCTAATAGCGCAGAAAACTTGGATTGATCTAATCCTAAACGTGAAAAGTAATTATCAGGCAATGCGCCTTCTAAGGCTTTATTGTTTTGCTCAATCAGTTTTAAAGCCGCATCAACTTTAAGCGTCACATCCTCTTGCTTGGCGTGCTCCATGATGTAAGACCATCGGGCTTCAATTGGTAAATAGAATACATTTTCGGCTTGATAAAATGATGGCATATCCAAAAACTGTGCTTTGCCATCGGCAATCAATTCCTGTTGACGCCTTTGAAATTTATCGTCAGCGAATTTTAAGAAGATTAAACTTAATACAACGTGCTTATATTCAGATGGTTCTACAGAACCGCGTAATTTATTAGCGGAATCCCATAGGATTTCCTCAGTACTTTTGGTCTGGACTTTTTTAGCCATTTAATAGATTGGTTAGGGTAATTTTTAGCTTGAGCTGTAAATGTAGGAAAACCAAACATAAGAAGCCAAAGGAAATCAGTAATGCAGCTGATCTTTGCTAGAGAAAGAGATAAACAACGCTTACTAACATTTTTCACTCATTAAAAATCAAAAAAACCGCAAATTAGCTTTTCTCTTGATTTTTGAATTCTTTTAGCAATTAGTGAATCACAAAGCTTCCATCATCCATAACTTTCTATTATGGAGCATTCTCCATGAGTACTTTAAGATTATCGTTTTCATTAACTTCCTCAAAGAAAATTGTTTCATTGTAGTGTTCAAAAAAAGTTGGGGAGTGCTACTGAAAACCAAGAATTCCCGATCAAATGGTAAATCCAATCCCACAGTAATCAACATAATCAACACCAAATAATCTGTCTCTAATCTCTATTTTCTATCCTCTATCCCCTCTACCCTCAATTTTCTATTTTCTACCCTCTACCCTCTACCCCCCTCTACCTCCTAAACAACACCTACCACCTCAATCCCCACCCCATTCTGCGCATGCAACAAATACATCACCCCATCAACCTCCTGATAATAGCGAATCCCCAATACCGCCAACTGGATCCCCAATCCCGTAGGGAAACTTCTAGGCGTCATACTCAAGGTAGTGTCCGCAAAGTCTTTGGGTAGCATTTGCGGATCAGCCATGTGCAGCTGATACTCCATAGTCTCAAAATTAAAATCCA
>NZ_JBDSLS010000291.1:0-6848 GCF_039916245.1 Gelidibacter sp. | reverse complement strand
GCGAGAACATGGTGGTGGACCTTTTCAGGAAACCAAATGCCATAATGAAATTGACTGTTCCTTATATTATATGGAAATTGTAGCTCCATCCTTATTATATAAGAGTTGACACTTGAATGAACTGAACGAATGGAACGCCGATGACGCTGATTTTTTATGATTAAATATGATTTCTTACAGAACCAATGCAAACAAACGCTAGTTCATAATTGAGACATGATGGACTTTAGTATAAAGAGAATGCTCCCCTTTAAATACAATCGCTATCATTTTATAAATTCTGACTAAGCCGCGTTAGCGATGGAGCCCGTTGCTTGAACTCTTTTATGGGCGCCATAGCGACCGTAAAAAGTGAGGGGCGAGAGCGCGGTGGTTACCCTTTTCGGGGAACCAAACGCCCTAATGAAATAAACTGCCATGGCTAGCGCTCATTTGCAACAAGTACCGTGACTGATCTATAATAAACCCCCACCCCATAAAACCAAAAGCATTAATTTCACGCATTGTATTATTAGCTTGATAATTCTTTGTGGTTGAGTATTCATAAGGTCAACTACCATACCGACAAAGTTTAAGCGAAAGCTAAAAAAACACCTCCAATTATAATTTCAAACTTAAAAAACTTTAGGCATCAACCTCATTTAAAATCCACAGAATCTTCCAATCGGCAGGAAAAGATTTTACTCAAAAAAACACAATCTACTTACTGTGGCTTTAATTAAAAAAGTCGCTGACGAATTATCTCAAAAAGAAACTTACCACATTCTATTATGCAGCTTAACACCAGTCGCTGACACGGCGTCAACTTATAAAATGGCAACCCAATCGAAAATATAAACTGCACGATCCCAATGATTTATATTTTGGATTGATAGGTATATAATTCATAATACCGACCTTCTTTAGCAATTAATTGGTCATGAGTGCCACGTTCTACAATATGGCCAGCTTCGATGACCAAAATCTGATCTGCTTTTTTAATGGTACTTAAACGATGGGCGATGACAATAGTGGTTCTGTCTTTTATGAGTTCGGCTAAACTTTTCTGAATTAATGCTTCACTTTCGGTATCTAAACTTGAAGTAGCTTCGTCCAAAATAATAATTTTTGGGTTGGCCAAAATAGCACGAGCTATCGCTAAGCGTTGGCGTTGACCACCAGAAAGCTTTACCCCTCTTTCGCCAATCAAGGTTTCTAAACCATCATCAAACCTATCGGTAAATTCGTTGACATAGGCTGTGTTTATGGCCTTATGCAATTCTTTTTCAGTGGCATTGGGTCTTGGGAACATGATGTTTTCACGAATAGTGCCTTCAAATAAAAATTCATCTTGTAAAACAACCCCCAAATGTTGTCGGTAGCTGCTTAGTCTAACTTTCGATAAATCCTGATTATCAATCGTGACTTTACCCGATATTGGGGTCAAAAATGTCGCCGATAATCCTGCAATGGTCGATTTCCCCGAGCCTGAACTCCCTACCAAAGCAGTCACAGAACCCGCTGGCGCTTTAAAATTTATATTATGTAACACTTCTTTCCCTTCAGCATAAGAAAATGAAACATCCTTAAATTCAATATCGCCTTTTAAAGTGTGCAATTGAATCGTTCTTTCTTTGTCATCTTCTTCCGCGGTCATATTCATCAGTTCTTCCGTTCTATCTAAACCCGCCAATGCTTCTGTGAGCTGACTTCCGATATCACTCATTTGCACAATCGGAGCGATCATAAAACCAAGGATTAGAGTGAAGAATAAAAAATCACCTACGGTCATTTCGCCAATCATCATCGAATAACCCCCAATTCCCATAATTCCAGTGGTAGCGACGCCAATTAAAAACGTGGAAGAACTGGTCATCAGAGCGGTTGCGGTTAAACTCTTTTTGACATTTTGATACAATTTGTCAACCCCTTTTTCAAAAACAATATTTTCTTGTTTTTCTGAATTAAATGCTTTAATCACACGAACGCCCGCAAGTGTTTCGGTCAACCGCCCAGTGACCTCGGCATTAATTTTTCCCCGCAATCTAAAAATTGGACGAATAAATTTAAAGGCTTTCAAGGCAATAAAACCAAATATGGACAGGGGCACAAATACAAAGAGTGTCATCCAAGCATTCAGTTTTATCAAAATAATCAAGGATACAATAGCGGTAAAGGAACCGCCCACTAATTGTACCAGACCTGTACCAATCAGATTTCGAACACCTTCAACATCGTTCATTATCCGTGAAACAAGCGCACCAGATTTGGCATTATCAAAGAACCTGATCGGCAGGGACAATACTTTTTTCTGTACTTGACATCTCAGTTCGCTGATTAAATATTGTGATTGTACGCTTAATATTCTGGTCAACAAATAGGACGTTACGGCCTGAATGGTTATGGCGCTTATGACTATAGCGATTAGGGTATATAATTGTGAGTAGTCTTTGTGCGGCACCACGTCATCCAACAAAACTTTACTCTGCCACGGTAAAACCAAACCGGACAAACTCCGTATCACAATCAGGATTAAACCAATAAAAACAATATTTCGTCGTGGCCAAATTATCGTTCTGAAAGCGTGTTTCATTGTGATTTTAGGCTGTGACTTATGTGTATCCTTCGCTGTTTCTTTAAGATGCTGCATGTTTCCTTATAAATAGTAGTGATGTAAAAATACTGATAAATGAAAGCTTAAATGCGCAAACCTCATCAAAAACGTATGAACTATAAAATTTATAGAGTTAACCAATAGCGTCTTCAGAGAATTAAAGATTTTCAATATTTCCATGATAATTTGCACATAATTGACACTGGTCTTTGTCTGAACGAGTGAAGCTCCCAAGGAATCAAAACCTCATCAAATTTCAAGACAAAAAACTGAAGCTCCAACTCATTTATTAACGCATGAGTTTTATAAAATTAAAAAGAAAATAATCGGATTTTCATAAAACACTTTGTCAACACCATCTATTTCTTGTTAACCTCTTGATTTTTAACAGAAGAGATATATAAAAATTGCGTCGGCAATGGTATCTTTGTTATCTCCCCAAACTTTCAGACACTTGAATTCATGTTTTAGAAGGCTAAACTCCCTCTCTAATTTGACAAAAATTAAATAGCTTCTAAAAAAGGAACGTTTATATGAGTCCTGGCTATGATCATTCGCGAATTGATAAAACAGACAAGAAAGCAATTTAATTTTCCTAACGAAAGGACTAACTAAACGTATGAGAGCAAAACAAAACGCTAAACATATTAACTGAATTTAGATCTTTAAACAATTAACACATGAATAAGCAAATCTTCATCAATTTAGCAGTAAGCGACCTCGAAAAGTCCATGGCGTTTTACACTGCACTAGGTTTATCTAACAATCCACAATTCTCTGACGACTCTGGGAAATGTATGGTTTGGAGTGATAACATTTTTGTCATGCTTTTGACCCATGAAAAGTTCTCATCCTTTGCAACCAAGCCCATTGCTGACACCAAAGCCAATTTAGCAGCCCTTTATTCATTATCAGTAGACAGCATTAAGTCCGTGAACAACATAATGAAAGGCGGTTTAAAAGCAGGTGGCATTGAACCGACTGAAATGAAAGACTATGGCTTTATGCAACAAAGAACCATAGAAGATTTTGATGGCCATACGTGGGAAATATTCTATATGGACATTTCAAAATTCCCAAAGGAACACCTGAATGACACTAAACCTTAAATTATTATTATTATTATTATTATTATGGCACTTATCAATCCTTACATCAACTTCAATGGCAATGCCGAAGAAGCCTTCAATTTTTACAAATCTGTATTTGGCGGAGAGTTCGCGCTGGTTAAGCGCTTCAAAGATATGTCCAGCCCAGAATATCCCGTTGCAGAAAAGGAGGCCAATAAAATAATGCACATTGCTTTGCCTATTGGCAATAATGTTCTGATGGCCAATGACGTTCCCGAAAGTATGGGTCGCGTCAATGAAAATGAAAACAGATCTAAAATATCTGTTCACGCACAGAGTCGGGAAGAAGCCGACTCGATATTCAATGGACTTTCAGCCGGTGGTGCTATTGAAGTCCCTATTGGCGACAGTCCATGGGGCTCCTATTTCGGGATGTTCAGAGACAAGTTCGGGATTGAATGGATGATCAATTTTGACCCGAAGCAAAATGGTAAAGTATAAACCTAAAACAATAGCTGCTTAATAGTAGCTTGGAAAAATGACTGATTAAGTTAGTCATGTAAAAAATGAGCGCTTATAAGTCTAAACTATATTTTTTAGCAATATAAAATCCCTCTATATTTCCAAATAGAATGTTGTACTTTTATAGTTAGCGCCAAGAAAAACAATGGCTACTAGCAAACAACCACTTGCAAAAAGTATCACTTTGCATATCAAAATCAACTTAGCCAGTTGTTATGATAACTAAAACCTAACCAACCTATAATGTTTATTTAAAAATGAAAATCTTAAAGAAAATTTTAATCGTACTTGTAGTCATTATTGCATTGCCTTTAATTGTGGCACTTTTTGTTAAAAAAGATTATACAGTTCAAAAAGAAATAGTCATCAACAAGCCAAAACAAGAGGTGTTTGACTACATAAAATATCTGAAAAATCAGGACAATTATAGTAAATGGAACAGCATTGACCCTTACATGAAAAAATCATATAGTGGAACTGACGGAACAGTTGGTTTTGTGGCACGATGGGAAAGCGATAACGACGAAGTGGGTTGGGGAGAACAAGAAATAAAAGCAATTAACGAAGGTGAACGCCTAGATTTTGAACTTCGTTTTCTGAAACCATTTGAAGCTACTGAACCTGCATTTATGACCACTGAAAGTATTGCCTATAATCAAACCAAAGTAACTTGGGGCTTTAACGGACATATGAACTATCCTACCAATATCTGGCTGCTATTTATGGATTTTGAAAAAATGATTGGCGATGATTTACAATCTGGATTATCTAAATTAAAAATAGAGTTAGAAAAATAAAATCATAGAGAGTGTAGTAACCGAGATTGCAATGATTTTTATTGGGACAATAAATAAATAAGATGCAAAACCTAACATTCAAAATCAAAATAAAAGCATCCACAGAAAAAGTTTGTAAATCCCTCTGGGAACAAAACAACAACAAGAAGTGGACTTCCGTTTTTTCTAAAGGAAGTTAATAGAAAACGGACAGCTTTGAACAAGGCAACAGATCCACTTACTCACGCCACGCGGGGACGAAATGCACAGCGTTATAGATAAACTTAAAGTCAATGTATTATTGGTTTTTAAACATTTGGGTGAACTTAAAGATTTTGAAGAAGAACCATTAGATGCAGCTTCGTAAATCTGGACAAATGCATTAGAAAGTTATGAGATAAAAGCAATAGAAAACAGTACAGAACTTAACAGTCCATGTGTCAACTGTTGAGCAATATGTTGACTAAATGAATAAAATATTCACTTTGGCATATCAAGAACTAAAAAAACTATCAGAAAATTAACTGAATTTAAAATACGACGAAATGACAACAATAAACACCTATTTAAACTTTAACGGCAATTGTGAAGAAGCCTTTAACTTCTACAAATCCGTATTTGGCGGAGAATTCACCTATATCGGACGATTTGGCGATATGCCAGCAGGAGACAATCACACAGTTGCTGAAGCCGACAGAAATAAAATTATGCACGTTAGTTTGCCAATTGGCTCGACCATTTTGATGGGTAGTGATACAGGTGGAGATTGTGGTCCTGCATTTGTGCAAGGAAATAATTTTTCAATTTCAATAAACCCTAAAAGTAAAGAAGAAGCAGACAAACTGTTTAAAGGACTTTCAGCAGGCGGGCAAGTAACTATGCCCATGGCAGACACTTTTTGGGGAGCCTATTTCGGTATGTTTACCGATAAATTTGGTGTCAATTGGATGGTAAATTTTGAATCACAACAGCAACATTAAAAAAGGCATATAGCATGAAATTAGAACCTAAGGCGACCATTCAAATTCAAAAACCAGTGGAAGAGGTTTTTGAAGGAATTGTAAATCCTGAAATAATGACCAAATATTTTATTTCAGAAAGTAGCGGGCCACTCGAATCAGGAAAAGAAGTGCTATGGAAATTCCCTGAATTTGAAGATAGGTTTACTATTAAAGAAATTAAAATTGAAGCCAATCGATCCATTTCCTTTGTTTGGGATCCTGAGACCGTTGTGAAAATCCTCTTGGAAAAATCACAGGACAATAGCACCATCGTAAGAGTTAACGAAAACGGAAAGGAAATGAATGAAGAAAACCTTAAATGGGCTTTAGAAAATTCGGGGGGATGGGCAAATTTCCTTGCCTGTATGAAGGCCTATTTGGAGTATGGCGTACAACTTCGAAAAGGTGCATTTGATTTTATGAAAAAGAAATAGAACAGACCACTTTAAAGGTTTCTCCCTATTTCTTTTCAACTTTATTTTATTGTTGTCCAGTTAAAAATTTCGTCGGCCTTCAAAAGATAATGCTGATAAAGGATTTTAAACGTTATGTACGTTTATGTCAACATTTTTCATTTTTGGGAAATGCTAATAAAACACTAATTTCCTAGTAAATTTAAATTTATAAAATCTATGCTTTAAGTGTTTTGGGGTTTGTGTCTTGATTCCTGGATCTAACAGCGAAGCGATCTTGATTCTTTTCTTGACAATACTGCTTTTAATTATAAAGAATTATCATGAAAGATGAAAACACCACGGTTAATTTAATTGTGCTCGTTGCATATACAATTCAACCTACCAAAACCGATGATGCTCTTTCTGGCTTCACTGAACTCATCAATCAAGTTAAACAGGAGCCGCACTTTGTGAATATAAAACGCCATGTT
>NZ_JBDSLS010000290.1:0-3582 GCF_039916245.1 Gelidibacter sp. | reverse complement strand
ATATGTTTTCCAGAATCTTTATCAGTAACATCCCAAACTTTTACATCTTCATGAAAAACAGGCACAGATCCTTCTGCAACTGGGGTAAATTCATAATTGAATAAGCGTCCAGCAGTGTAAAATAAGGCCTGTGTCAATTTGTCAAGTTGTAGGTACTGTTTTACTTCTTCACTATCTAAATCGTATTTCTTTTGACGTACTTTCTCGGCGTAATATCTGTAATCCCATGGTTCAATCGTAATGTTGTCGCCACTGGCATTCGCCACAGCTTGCATATCCGTTACTTCTTCTTTAACTCTTGCAATAGCAGCTGGCCAAACAGCCATCATCAAATCCATGGCGTTTTCTGGAGTTTTTGCCATACGATCTTGTAAGCGCCACTCAGCATAGTTATCATAGCCCATCAGTCCAACGCGTTCTTTACGGAGTTTTAAGATCTCAGCAATGAGTTTTTTGTTGTCAAATTCGTCATTATTATCGCCACGGGAATAGTAATTGTTCCATACTTGTTTGCGCAATTCGCGTTCCGTAGAATAAGTTAAAAATGGATCAACTGATGAGCGCGTGTTCGTAATCGCATATTTCCCCTCTTGTCCTTTTTCCGAAGCAATTTGAGCAGCCGATTTCACAAAAGATTCAGAAAGCCCACCGATTTGATCCGCATTCAAATACGTTACATAATTTTCTTCATCATGTAAAACGTTGTTTGAGAATTTGGTGTAAATTGACGAAAGCTCTTTGTTGATTTCAGCGAAACGCTTCTTTTTCTCAGCATCCAAGTTAGCGCCATTCATTTCAAAGCTTTTATAGGTCAAGTCAACCACACGTTGTTGATCGGCTTCTAAAGGTGTTGTTTGAGAGGCTTCATAAACTGCTTTAATACGCTGAAACAGTTTTTCGTTTTGCGAAATTTTAGAGTTGTACTCTGATAGCTTAGGCGCTAATTCCGCTTGAAGGTCTCTAAATTCAGGAGAAGAGACGTTGCTGCTCATAATCCCGTAATAGGTAAAAACGCGTTCGAGTTCTTTTCCAGAACGTTCCATTGCAGCAATAGTGTTTTCAAAAGTTGGTGCTTCAGGATTATTGGCGATTTTTTCGATATCTGCCAATCCAAGTTCCATGCCTTTTTCCATAGCTCCCTTGACGTCTTCAACTTTCATTTTGTCAAATGCAGGAACGCCATTGTAAGGGCCTGTCCATTCTTGAAGTAAGGCATTGTCATTTTTAGCCATAGTGTCTTCCTTTTTTTCTTCGTTCTTACAGCTTGAAAAAGCAATAAGCGCACATAAACTCAAAGTTTTAAGGTGTTTTAAATTGTTTTTTGTCATTTGTTTTTTTAGTGTTGATTTTTAAAGAGTTCCAAGATATTGATTTAAAGACTCAATTTTCTTAATTAATTTATAATTTCTATTTTTCGGATATAAACGTTGGTTAATGGCCATTCGCCATCATCAGTTTTTTGAGCTGCTATGGTATCCACGACATCCATCCCATGGATCACTTTTCCAAATACCGTGTATTCGCCATCCAGATGATGGGCACCGCCTTGTTTTTGGACAATAAAAAACTCGTACGGAGAAGCCAATTTATAGGCGTTTTCAATCTCGCTGCTAGGCATGCTGATCACACCGCGATCGTGTAGAAATCCGCGTTTGGTATCTGGAGGCAATAAATACTTTCCAATTTTTGTGCGTCTATCGGCAATTGCTATGTCATCGCTATTCCCACCTTGAATGACGAAATTGTTGACGATGCGGTAAAACTGGGTATTATCAAAATAACCTTGTTTGATCAGGAAAATGAAATTGGCACGATGGAACATGGTTTCATCAAACAGTTGAATGTCGATCGTTCCAAAATCGGTAGTAATGCGGACTTTGTTTTCCTTGTTTTCTTTTTCGTATTCCAGAAAGAAATTCATCGCATTTTTGTCCGTGAGTTTTGGGTATTCACGTTGCATTTTTTTAGATGTGTCTTTCTTGACTTGGAGGTGTTCCGTAGTTAAGGAATCCGGAGTAGAATTATTATTTTTTTGCCGAGATTGTTTATCTTCACAGTTAAGAAGCATAAAAAATACGCCAATGACCATTAAAATTCTCATATCTAAATGAATTTTGATACTTTTTTAAAATCGATCTCAAAAATAGAACATATTCCACTTCCAGGGCATGCTTCACAAGTTAAAATGTCGCCTTCCTTTCGGATCCAACTCATCGAGCAACAAAAGGAAATCATAAAAGACGCCCGAAAAGCAGGGGTGATGGCTTTGTTCTATCCTGATCTGGAGCAACGTACACGATTGATTTTGATTTTAAGAAAAACCTATAGTGGCGTACATTCTGCCCAAGTCGGTTTTCCTGGCGGAAAGTTGGAAAAGGAAGATCCGTCACTGGAATATGCGGCACTTCGGGAAACTTTTGAGGAAGTTGGTGTGCCTATTGAAAGCATGACGGTTTTGAAGGCGATGACGTGGGTTTATATTCCGCCAAGTAATTTTATGGTGTATCCTTTTTTGGGCATTACCCTCCAAACACCCCAGTTTTTGAAACAAGATGATGAGGTTGAAGATTTGATTGAAGTCACGCTTGACGATTTTCTCGATGATGATAATGTTGGCTCACAAATGTTGATGACGTCGTTGGAAAAAGAGGTGGAGGTTCCGGTTTTCAAGTTAAACGGACATACGGTTTGGGGCGCAACTGCTATGATGCTCAGCGAAATAAAAGACTTGTTAAAAAAAGTAGTCTAAGTTACAGATTTTACTAAATTTGTTTTTTCAGGTATGTTGAGGTTATACGCATCATAAATAGCATATCATAATCGTAAATATAAATAATGGGATTATTTAAAAGAAACCCTTTTGGTCATATACTTTTTGTAAAGAAATGGCTCATTCGTATCCTTGGAGCCGTGACTCACAGACGTTTTAGAGGATTTAATGAACTTCAAATTGAGGGTTCTGAGGTTATAAGAAATTTGCCGGATACCAATGTGCTTTTCATTTCCAATCATCAAACTTATTTTGCTGATGTCGTCGCAATGTTTCATGTATTTAACGCGAGTTTGAGTAATCGGGAGGACAATATTAAGAATATCGGCTATTTATGGCAACCGAAATTGAATATGTACTACGTTGCTGCCAAAGAAACAATGAAGTCGGGATTATTGCCTAAAATATTTGCCTATGTGGGATCGATCAGTATTGAGCGCACGTGGAGAGCAGAAGGCAAGGAAGTGAACCGTCAGGTCAAAATGAGTGATATCACCATGATTTCTAAAGCGCTCGATGATGGTTGGGTCATTACCTTTCCGCAGGGTACCACCACACCGTTTAGACCTATCCGAAAAGGAACGGCGCATATTATAAAGCGTTATAAACCGATTGTTGTACCTGTTGTGATTGACGGGTTTAGGCGTTCTTTCGATAAAAAGGGACTTCGCGTCAAAAAGAAAAATATTCTTCAGTCAATGGAGATTAAAGCGCCTTTGGTTATCGATTACGAAAATGAAACTATCGATCAGATCGTAGAAAAAATCGAATACGCCATTGAGCAACATCCATCATTCCTAAAAGTCATTCCA
>NZ_JBDSLS010000289.1:0-4959 GCF_039916245.1 Gelidibacter sp. | reverse complement strand
GTAACGTGGATTTTGTTAATCTCTTTAACCGGCATTTCTGGATGCACGATGATATTTAACGACTGTCCTTGGTCAATATAATTCTGACGGTGAGCCGCTTGGTAAATCAAATCTAATTGATCAATTTCTGAATAGGTTTTAAACACATCTTTTTCGTTTTCCGTTAGGAAATCAAGATGCTGTACAGAGCCGTCGTTATTACGGATGTCTCTCCAAACTTCTTGCGTGTTTTGGCCTTTCTCCTCCAATAATTCCTCTAAATAAGAATTTTTGATGGTGGTTTTAATTTTAGCGATATCCTTCACATACACATTCGACCAAATTGGTTCGATACCTTGTGACACTTGTCCTAAAATGAAAGCTGATGACGTAGTTGGCGCAATAGCGTTCAACGTCGCATTACGTCGTCCGTAACCTTTTAAAACTTCTGGCTCGCCAAACATTACCGCTAATTCTTCTGAAGCTTTATAAGATTTTTCTTTGATGACCTTAAAGATCTCATTGTTCAAATTATAAGCCTTTTCGCTATTTAAAGGTAGCATTCTCGATTGTAATAAGGAGTGCCAGCCTAAAACCCCAAGTCCTAAAGCACGATTATCTTTGGCAAAATTGTAAGCGCGCTCCATAAACAAGAACGTTTGTCTGTCCTCTCTACTTTCTGAATCGCGATAAGCTTCCAATTTATCAACAAACTCAGTGATCACGGCGTCTAGGAAATAGACCATCGTCTCAACCGCATCTGTATCTTTCCACTTGTCATAATGCAATAAATTGACTGAAGAAAGTACGCATACAAACGACCAATCGTCATTGGAAGGCAACATGATTTCAGTACACAAGTTACTGGCGTAAATAGGAAGGTCCTTATCCTTATAAACATCTGCGGCAGCGTTATTGGCATTGTCCTTAAAGAAGATATATGGATAGCCCATTTCGCCTCTACGTTGCAATACTTTTGCCCAGATCGCACGCTTTTTCTCATCGCCATCCACCATTTCCTGCATCCATTCGTTGGTCACAGTGACCCCGTGGGTTAATTCCTGAATAGGATTTCCTTCGGTACCGATTTCCAAGAACTCCATAATGTCAGCGTGTTCCACTGGCAAATACGGTGAAAAACGGCCACGTCTTACCGAACCTTGGCTCACAACATCCACCATCGACTCAAATAACTGCATGATATGAACTGCACCAGATGCTTGTCCGTTATTTTTGACCTCAGCACCACGATGACGTATTTTTCCAAAATATCCTGAAGTTCCTCCGCCAAGTTTAGACATCATCCCCACTTCAGACTGCGTGTATAGAATGTTCCCCATATCGTCGCCAATATGTGATCCAAAACAGCTGATAGGCAGGCCTCTTTTCTGACCGAAATTAGACCACACCGGTGATGCCAAAGAGAAAAATCCTTCAGACATATAGCCATAAAACTTGTCTGAATAACCTGGGATACCCAATATTTGCTCAGCTCTGTCCGCAATCTCGCGAATGCGTTCCTCAGCAGTGACGCCTGGGCTTAAATAACCTGATCCTAAAAAGCTGCGGCTGTATTCATTAAGCCATTCAAAGCCTTTCGGTTCATTTTCTCCCGTAAGATGGAGCGCTTCCTTTCGAGCGTTTAAAAGGTTGTCAGTTTCTGAAATTGTTTTTGAAGTCTGAGTGTCGAGGGTTTGGTTTTGATTGTTCATTTAAAAAAGGTCATCACTGGTTATACTTTGCGTTCTTTTACTGTAGTTGATTGAGCGTTTCACGAAGAAATCGCCGTGTTTGGTACCGATAATCTCATCATCAAACCATTCGGTTTGTGCGATCAGACTTTCGTCGATGTCAAATATTTTTGAAATACCGATGCTTTCAAGGGAATTATTGAAACGGTTTTTGATAAATTCATTAACCACTGCTTTAGGTAGGAAATCAAGTTCGCCATCTTCAAAAATCCAATCCACAATTCTGCTTTCAGCGGCATAGGCTTCTTTACACATGGCTTGAATCATGACATTATATTCCGCATCGAACCAATCTGGATTTTCGTCTTTGATGATTTTGATAA
The DNA here is from genome assembly GCF_039916245.1 of Gelidibacter sp. Taxonomy (GTDB): domain Bacteria; phylum Bacteroidota; class Bacteroidia; order Flavobacteriales; family Flavobacteriaceae; genus Gelidibacter. Next base: position 2,906 of record NZ_JBDSLS010000289.1, on the reverse strand, counting down.
GATCAATTCCAAAGTCGCCATGAATTTGCTCTTCTTTTGAAGTAGCTTCCACCACATTTGAAATACCCTTAAGCATGTTTTTATGCTTGTTAAAGGCCATAATAATCAAAAACTGGGAGAATAACGAAACGTGTTCGATAAAGAGCGAGAATAGCAAAATTGATTCTGCATAGTCTTTATTATCTTCACTTTTTGCATTTTTAAGAGCGGTTTCCAAATATTGAACCCGCATCATAATGGCTGGTTTTTTCTTTAGATCCTGAAATTCTTCATTCAATCCTAATATTTCCAGCAAATGCGAATAGGCGTCATGATGGCGCACTTCACTTTCAGCAAAGGTGGCACCCACTGAACCGATCTCTGGCTTTGGCATTCTGTGATAAATATCGCCCCAAAAACTTTTTACTGCCACTTCTATTTGTGAAATGGCAAGCATCGTGTTTTTAATTGCAGTTTGCTCTACTTCTGTGAGACGGGTTTTAAAATCCTGGATGTCACTTGTAAAGTTAAATTCAGTATGAATCCAATACGAATGACGAATCGCCGGGACATATTCGTAGAGTGCAGGATATTCATAAGGCTTTAAATTGATCCGCTTTTCAAAGATGTTCAATTTGCGTTTTTGGGTTTGCTGATTTCTGTAAAGAATGTATCCTTTAGCGACATCAAAAAATCCAGTTTCCATCAATTTGGTTTCAACAAAATCCTGAACCTCCTCCACAGTAGGAATATAATTCGCATCCAATGTTTTTCTTTCAAGAAGTGCTCCATAAACCATCTCAGATATGCGCTGTGCATCTTCAGGTCCGCCGTGATTTGCAGCGGTCATCGCTTTTAATATCGCATCTGTAATTTTTTGTAAATGAAAGAGTTTCGTGCGAAAATCTCTTTTAATGACGTGGGTAATTTCCATGAGAATAAGGACTAAGAATTAATAAAATAAACGAGGTGTAAAGATGTCAAATTTATTAATGACTTTTGAATGCGTCCTCAAAAGGTTGTTAAATGGTTATCAACAATTGATAACAATTGGAAGAAATTTCGAAATAACTGAGAGTTAGAAGGTTTGAAAAATTTAATGTTTACGCTATGAAAAAGATAGGAAACCAACAAGTATTTCTGAGTGAAAAAACCGGTTTTTTAGGGTTTAAAAAAGTTTAAAAAGAAGGAAATGTTAATAAAACTGCCCAGTTATTGGATTCGGAATCTTCAATATTTTTGTTTTTTTTACGATTATGTTGAAACTGATTAGAATTGTTTCTTTGACCATATTTCATTTAGTGATGAGTGATTATACTTGTAAATGTTGATGATTTTTTGTAAACTGGAATTGAAACTGATTTCCATAGAAAATTGAAAAAATATCACTTAGTCCTTTATTTAGAACAAATAAGAAATCAGCTAATTCAAATTCCCAAAAAGAACATTGGTATTTTTGTGAGTTCCGCTCGTTAAACAACTATTATAATTAGAAAGTAAAGATCAAGATGAATTTAAGAATCCCTTTTTCAGCCGTTGCAATGTTAATATTGCTTTGTACATCCTCCTGTGCTACCACAAAAAAAGAACCTACCCCACCAAACATCATCGTCTTTCTGATTGATGACATGGGCCTTATGGATACATCAGTACCATTTATAACCGACGCGAAGGGCCATCCAGAAAAATTTCCGCTGAATGACTTTTACATCACGCCTAACATGGAGAAACTAGCAGAACAAGGCACTCGATTTACAAATTTTTATGCACATTCGGTTTGTTCACCTTCGCGAACCTCCATTATGACAGGACAAAATTCTGCGCGCCACGGAGTAACGAATTGGGTACATCCTGAAAGCAATAATCGTACAGAATTTGGCCCAACGAACTGGAATTGGAAAGGACTTACTAAAGCCTCAGTAACGCTTCCGAAACTATTGCAGCAAAACGGCTATAAAACAATCCATGTCGGGAAAGCACATTTTGGGCCGATGGATAGTGATGGCGAAAATCCGCTTAATATAGGTTTTGATGTTAATATCGGCGGCAGCTCGATTGGACAACCCGGGAGTTATTTGGGCACGGAAGGTTTTGGACATACAGGCGGCGATAAACCAAGAGCAGTGCCTGGCTTGGAAAAATACCACGGCCAAGATATATTTTTAACCGAAGCTTTGACTTTAGAGGCCAATCTGGCCATTTCGCAAGCTAAAGAAGAAGGAAAACCGTTTTTTCTTAATATGTCTCATTACGCTGTTCACGCGCCATTTTATTCAGATCAGCGTTTTGCACAGCATTATGTGAATTCAGGGAAATCAAAGGATGCTCAAGCCTATGCGACGTTAATTGAGGGCATGGACAAATCTCTTGGCGATATCCTGCAACATGTTAAAGATTTGGGACTAGGAGCAAATACGATCATCTTATTCTTGGGAGATAACGGATCAGATGCACCGTTGCCAATTGAAAACGATTATAGCAGCTCTTCTCCTTTAAAAGGTAAAAAAGGAAATCACTGGGAAGGCGGCATGCGCGTGCCCTTTATTGCAGCCTGGGTTTCACCAAATGATCAAGCAAGCAATCAAAAAAAATTACCTATCGCACAAAATGCGATTCAAGAACAGTTGGGCTCTATTTTGGATATTTTCCCAACTCTAAGCCATCTTACGAATGTGTCGACTCCAAAAGATTATATCATGGATGGTTATGACTTGCAGGATCAGTTGAATGGCAAGGAAAACAAGAATCGTGATGAGATTTTCTTAAATCATTTCCCTCATGCGCACCGCAGTAACTATTTTACAAGCTTGGTTAAATCAGACTGGAAAATCGTTTATCACTATCAACCAGAAAGTGAGCCGCGCTATGAACTTTTCAACCTAAAAGAAGATCCATTTGAAGCTCTTGATCTATCGGATACCAATCCT
>NZ_JBDSLS010000288.1:0-9026 GCF_039916245.1 Gelidibacter sp. | reverse complement strand
TACAAGCTTGGTTAAATCAGACTGGAAAATCGTTTATCACTATCAACCAGAAAGTGAGCCGCGCTATGAACTTTTCAACCTAAAAGAAGATCCATTTGAAGCTCTTGATCTATCGGATACCAATCCTGAACAACTCAAGATGATGATGACAGTTTTATCTCAAGAATTGAAGAGCAAAAAAGCACTTTATCCTGAAAAATATAAGCATACATTGGAATTGGTTATGCCGAAGTAAGCGATAAAGCACTGTTTTATTTTAGATAGATATTTGACTATTAAGAAGTGCTTTGGGACGAATCATTCTTTGAAAGATAGAATTGTTGGTGAAAAACACCAACAATGGCGCCAAAAAACACCATTAACGTCATAATCAAGAATAGTATAGAATGAATAATGTTTTGATTTCATCCCAATAACACTAAATTAGACAAATGGCAAAAACGTTTTATACCATTTATGTGATTGAACTTTCAAAACGGGTTTTTACCGAAAACACAAAATTCAGGAATGCAAATCCTCAGTTTAATGGTGTCCTGCAATGTGTTTATGTTGGCATGACCAGTAAAACCCCACAAGAACGTTTCCTTCAGCATAAAACGGGCTATATCAATAAAAAGGGACATAAACTCTCCGCCAATATCGTTGAGAAATACGGATTGTATTTACGGCCAAGTCTCTACACGCATATTGATCCTTTTTTAAACAGAGCTGAAGCCTTAAAGGCCGAAGAACAAATTTCATTGGAACTACGTCGCGAAGGGTATGCGGTTTGGTTTAATTGAATTTTGAAGGTCTTGTTGGGATACACAAAAAATTAGGAATCTTACTTTTATTTTAGAAGTGTTTTTGCACGACATCAATACTAGACAATTCTATGAACAAAAGTTCCAAACCAGCCCGACGAACATTCTAGCGTGGTTTTAACTTATTCTGAGACTAAAAAAAAAAAACAATTTCAAACACATCCCTCATTCCCAATAACTTTCGTAACTTAATCCGTCCATTTAAAAACCCTTCATTATGAAAAATCTGTTTCTATTATCAGCGCTCATTTGTTTTTCATCAGCTATTGGCCAATCTCAAATTCCATCGGCAGAAAGTCAGATCAAAACAGCGCTCTATGCCTGTCCTGAAATGTATCAAGATGGCGCCAAAATTTTGGGCTACAATCAAAAAGGCGAACTTATAACGTTGCGCGAAGGCACCAACGAAATGATTTGTTTAGCCAATGATCCAGAACGAAATGGAATTAGCGTTTCCTGTTATAGTGACAAATTAGAACCTTATATGAGCCGAGGTCGTGAACTGGTTGCCGAAGGAAAAACCGAAGCCGAAAAGCGTGATATTCGCAAAACTGAAATCGATGCAGGAACCTTGGAAATGCCTAAAACACCAGCGGCTTTATATGTTGTTACGGCTAAAAAAGAGGATTATGATATGGGAACCGGCGAGCTAAAAAACAGTAGAATTCGCTATGTGTTTTACAAACCTTATATGACCTCTCTCGAAACCGGATTACCTACAAAACCTCAAGCACCAGGGATGCCATGGTTGATGGATGCAAATACCCACCGTTCGCATATTATGATTACTCCTCCAGCTCAGAATTAGTGATTTGCAGACTTTTAGATAAACTTACCGACGTTAAGCTGGGTATTATATATAGCTAACCTTATGGAAATGGTCGCTAAATTGTAATTCTTAAACAGATCTAAATGTCCGGTCGATATCTTTCCAAAAGATCCAAATACTTATTGTGGAGACGTAAATAGTTATGCAATAACGGTATTATTTCTCCGGTTTCGGATTTCTGATAATGTTGGGGAAGTGGCTCATATTTTTCCATCATATGGTCATGAAAATTTTCCAGCTTTAAAAAATAATCCAAGACATATTCGTAACCAGAAATATCAATGATAAGGTTTATTTCATCCAAGCGAAAAGCGATATGAGAATTGCTGTCCAAGCCTTCAACATCCATATCAAAAGTACTTATAAATTGATCTTCTTCGTTTTCGAAAAACCAGATCAGTTGATCTCGTTCAGTTTTAGCTACCTCAAAATCGATGAGCGCTTCTAGGACATGTTCGGATTTTGTCTTGATTTCTACAATATTGTCAAGTTTCCAAAGTGAAACATAAATTAAATTGAAGAGTTTAAAGGGGAAATTTGAAAACGGATCTAAGTCGTTTATAAAATCTCTCAGGTAAATAAATCCATCGTACCACGCGACAAACTCATCCAATGTAATGCCATCCTCTAAATTGCGCAATTCAGATAGCAATAGTTCATACTGTTCCTTGATTAAAAGATATTCATTATTTGGCGTGAAGAGCACTTTCTCATCTTCGTCGAAATCAAAGCTTAGATCATGTAGCTTTTCGAGACCAGTAAGATTGGATAAATCATTGCATACATAGATATCATCCACAGAATAATCATCTTTACTTTCGATAAAAATATCCAAATAATGTCCACTGTTTGATAAAAAAGTCATGCCTTCACATCCCTTATTGCAGCTTCCACATATACCGAAAAAAACATCATCAAAAGCTTGGCATCCGTCCTCTTTCACAGATTCAAAGGTGCTTTTTAAGGTACTAATAAAGAGCGATTTTGAAACTTCCATATAAGACTTTTCGTTGTCGAGTAGTGCATCGAGGGCATCGCTATCAAAATTCTTTATGGCTTCTATAACTCTTTTCTTCATTGCTTAAATGATAATTATGTCATATGGTAAAGACATCTTATTGATTAAAACAGATCCTATTTAATTATAAAAACAAATCGCTCTCACTTTACAATTCAAGTCCTTGCTCTTCAAAACTAATCCTTCACATCATGCATGACCAAAACTGGCACTTTCGAATTATAAGCAATTCCTTTAACCAATGGCTGATTAAGGATACCTGCAAAAAACTTATGCTTTCTATTGATGAAGGCCACCATATCACTCTCCCTGCCGAATTCGTCTAAAATCCGCGTTTCCAGCTCATTTAAATGTTCTCTTGAAACATCTCTAATAGGATCACGCAGACCAAATTGTGCAGCACTGGCCAATAGCACCTAGGTCAAATCATAAACCACCGGGGTATAAGCAGTGAACAAATGAAAAGTACAATGGTCATTTTCAAAAAGCTTGATCGCATACCTAAGGGCGTTCCATGAGTTATTAGAAAAATCAGTGGGCAGTAAGATATTTTTCATGATCTTTAGGCTAATTCTATTTATATAGAACGCGTCGAATTTTGCATCGCCAAAAGTGGAATCTTCAAATCCAAACTGACTTTGTCTATGGTTGACGGAAATAAAACATTTTCCAAAAACGAATATTGGGAATTTACCATGACCAACATATCCACTTGGTGCTCTTTTATGTAATTTCTTATGGCTTTGGCGACATCCTTTTCATTTATGGTATAGAAATTTAATTCGGTCTTACAAATGGTATCTTTTATAAACTTCTGATTATCCTCTTGACGCATGGATAATTTATCGCTTTTTGAAACATAGACCACATCAACCACACTTCTGTAGGATCCAGCCAAATCACATACCAGCTTCAACTCTCTGCGTTTATAAGGAATGAGATAATCGGTAGGAAACAAAATACGCTTTGGCTGAGTATTGGTATAATTGGCTGGAATGGCCAAAACAGGACATTGAACATATTTTAAAACCTGAAAGGTTTGGCTTCCAAAGACAATTTTTCGATCATCCGATTTGCCTTTCGTGCCCATAACGATCAAATCAATATCTTTCTCATTCACAATGCGACTGGCTTCCTCAACCAAGGAATTGTAGGCCGAAATGCTATGGTATTGGAATCTTGGGTTTGGCGAAATTTCCTTAACCGTTTTCAACAGGTTTTCCAATTTGGCTTCCGACTCGTTTTTAACACGTTCCAAAACCTCGTCATATACCTCACGCGACACTAAATCCTCATGATCATAGAATTCCTTTTGATAAACGTGCATAAAGTAAAACTGAGCGTTTTCATACTTAAAAAACTCCAAAGCATACCGAATGGCATTCATTGAGTTTTCAGAAAAATCTGTTGGAAAAAGAATAGAAACCATAGTACAGTATTTTATTAGATAATAAATTTAAAGATTTAAATCGTATAAAACCATGTTAAATATCATTTCAATGCTCTGAATAGTTAATCATTGAATATTATGGGCAAAGAATCGATGTTTTCAGAAATATTTATCGCTTTAAAACCAAAATTTGGATAACGCAATAGACGACAAATGGTGAAATCTGGATTCATTATGAAATTAAAAAGCATCAGAACACGTTGTAATTTATTCTAATTGCATTATTTAAAACCCTACGATTGCCAAATATTACTAGATACTTGTACTTAATTTCTAATACTTTGTACTTAATACTTTGTACTTAATGCCTAGTACACCACACCTAATGCATCTTATCGTGCATTACCAAAAACGGAATGCGGGTGTGATAAGTAATCTCTTCAATCTTGTTATGAAATAAAATTCGCTGAAAGTAATTGATGTTTTTTGCAACCATGGCCATCATTTTCACATTTCGACTCTGTACAAAACATTCAATGGCATCTTCAACATTTTTATTGGAAAGATTATAAAATTTGATTCTAAATTTACTGAAATACTCGTTCAACAAATCCTTGTTATCCTGTTGCTCGATACTCAACTCTGCGGCTTTGTTAGTAATATGAACCACCTGCAAACTAGACTTATGCACGTCTAAAATATTATGAAGTGGCTTTAATAGACGCACACCATAGGTCAATAAATAATCTATTGGAAAAGCAATCTCATCCAAATCAACAAACTGAGCATCTTCGGGAACGACCAATGTAGGACATTTCACCTTTTTTATGACATCTGCTGCATTACTGCCAACAATCACTTTTTTCAAGCCGCTAGCACCCTTTGTTCCCATAACAATCATGTCTATTTTTTTCTCTAATACATGGCTTCGAACAGATTCCACGAAAAAATTACAGTCAGTAAGTGTGAAAAAATGGTGGTTTTTAGACTCAGGGAATTCTGTGGCAATACGTTTCAAAAGTGATTTTAATTGCTTTTTCGCCGGCTTTGTAAACGTGTTTTCAACAAAATCCTTGTCAGTAATATATGGCGAATCACTTGCAGCGATATAACTTAAAACACTGACGTGCAGCAAGTAAAAAGTGCAAGATGTTTTCTCGAAAAACTTAAGTGCATAAGCGATAGCATTCCAAGAATTCTCTGAAAAGTCAGTTGGTAATAATATATTTTTCATGGCAATTCGTCATTATTATAATCAAATCAAAGTTATAGTGATGAATTTATTAATGAAATGATATTAGTCATGTTTGACTTTATTTAAGAATCCCAGTAAAATTAATAAATATATTTTAGAACAAAACACCTCCAAACAGAAGACATACAGTTGGTTATCCGAATAAAACCTTAAACTTATGAATGCGCAAATAGAGGTTATTTGCAAAGAAATCAACAACACTGTTAAAACATAGATTTCGCAAAAAACAGAATTGGTTTTACCATCGCATTTCAACTTCGACGATGAATGTTATTTTAAAGATGAGACCCCGCTAAAACGTGGGGTTAGTTCGACCAGCACATTTCAATTTTTCGCCATCGCCAAAAATTGAAATGGGGGTCTCACTAATATACATCCTGAAGTTTATGAAGGTCTATAATTCTTATGTTGCGCCCATCAATCTCAATAATACCTTCTTTCTTAAAATCAGAAAGGCACCTAATCAGCGTTTCAGTCGCAATACCAGCGACACTGGCCAAGTCTCCACGCGAAATTTTAATAGAATTTTCTGGTTTGTTGTTCAGTTTTTCAGCGAATTTCAGAATCGTACTTGCAGTTTTCTTCTTGACCGAACTATAAGCCATTTGCAATAATTGATCCTTAACACCCTGAAGATCGTCGGTAAGCAATTGCATAAGTTCTAAAGTAACATGTTGATTGGCGTCAAGAATTAGTTTTAATTGTTCTTTTGAAATCCCTAAAAGGACCACATCCCTGATAGCAGTTGAAGTTTCTTGATAAGGAACGTTTTGCATAAAGGAGGTGTATCCAAACATGTCAGCATCCTTATATAACGCGGTAGTCAGTTCTTTGCCCTGTTCATCAAAACGATGACATTTTACAACCCCTTCATGTATTAAATATATATAATTCGAATTTTGACCTTCGTTATAAATAACATCGCCCTGCTGATAATTATAAGAGGTGCCATGGGTTTCAAAATAAACACGTAAGTCGTTAAGCGTCTTGATTTCCCCAGCGCTTTTTTCAACTGTTTGAGATTCCATGTTTTCCTTAAACTCCTTTAAAATAGACGCCTTGGCCAATCGACTTTCAATGGCACTTACAAGTTCATCTTCACTAAAGGGCTTCGTAATATAATCGTCTGCACCCAAATTCATTCCTTTTCGAACGTCCTGGCGTTCAGTCTTTGCAGACAAAAATATAAAAGGTATAAGCTTTGTTTGTTCATTATTTGAAAGTGCTTCCAATACATCATAACCGTCTAGTTCCGGCATCATAATATCACAAACAATAACATCAGGATGTTCATGTCTTGCTTTTTCCAAGCCTAATTTTCCATTGGCGGCAACGATGACCTCGTAATCTAAAATTTCTAATAATTCGGCCGTATTTCCTCTTAATACCGCATCATCTTCTATCAATAGTACTTTTTTCATTAGTGTGCTATGTTTGGAACGCTTAATATAAATGTTGAACCTTCTTGGAATTTACTTCTAAAATGGATAGAACCGCCCAGGTTCTCGATATGTGATTTTACAATGTTGAGTCCGATCCCCGTACCCGGAGTCGTCAATGCATTTTCTGCCCTGAAATAACGATTGAAAATATTTTTTTGATCCATTTCAGGAATCCCAATACCAGAATCTGATATTTCAAAAACTGTATCCTTCAGGTTTTGTGCGATTTTTATAGTGACATCGGAATGTTCTGGGGAATATTTAATGGCATTATGAACCAAATTTGTCAAGGCCAATTCAATAGTTCTTTCATCCTGAACCAAGACGAGATCTTCAATATTATCCGGATATATAACATGCTGACCTTCTTTCAACAACATATTCGCATTATAAACTACTTCATTAAGCACTTTACTCAATCGAAAAGAAGTGAATTTATAGTTTACTTTTCCGGTTTCGAGTTTCTCAATGGATAGAAAATCGTTCAAAATGGAGTTTAAATAATGAACCTTATCGGAAATGATCTTAATATGCTTGTCACGGTTTTCTTGCTGATCACCACGAATGTACTTGCTCAGGAGAATTGAGGATGTTAAAATTCCGCTCAACGGTGTTTTAAATTCATGGGAAACCAAGGATAAAAACTTAGTTTTCAAATCATTAAGCTCCTTTTCATTTTCAAGTGCCGTTTTAAGCTGCTTGGTCCTCAAGTCCACCGTTTTTTCTAACTTTTGAGTGTAGTTTTTTTGCTCCGTAATATCTAAAATAATGGCAATATACACCTTGCGCTCCCCTAACATCGACATTTCTAAACTGACATAAACGGGATAGGTAGTGCCATCCTTTCGTGTATGAATCGCTTCAAACTCCACTTTATTCTCAATGTGACTTCTTAAAGGAGCACTTATCCTATAGAATTTTTTAAGGGAAAAGTTCGGCTTAATATCTAAGGCCGTCATATTCCTGAGCTCTTCTATCGAATAACCTAAGTTTTTTTGAGCGCCATAATTGACATTGATGAATTTTAAGGTCTTGAAATCAAAAACATATATCTCATTAAGCGAATTATCAAATATTTTGGTAAGGTAATTTCGCTCTTCCTCTGCATTCTTGCGTTTGGTTATATCATTTTGGATGCCAATATAATGAGTTATCAAACCCTCTCGATTTTTAATGGGATTGATATAAAGTTCATTCCAAAATAAAGTGCCATTCTTTTTATAGTTGCGCAAGGTTACTTGGCAGCTCTTCCCCTTTTTTACAGCTTTTCGTAATTTAGTGATGCCATCTTGATCTGTATCATCCGATTGTAAAAATCGACAATTCTTTCCTAAAATCTCTTCTGATGAATAGCCCGTCAATTCCTGAAAAGCAGGATTAAAATAGATAATCGGGTTGTCTTTTTGTAAGGCATCAGAAATTATAATCCCATTTCCCGCCGCCTGTAAAGCTTCACTCTTTATATTAAGATTTTCTTCAATATCCTTGCGAAATGTAATATCGGTAACAAGCGCCATGACATAAGTTTCGCCATATAACTTAAATGGATTCAGCCCTACCTCAACAGGAAATTCCTTGTTGTTCTTATTTAAGCCATAAAGGTAACGTCCGCGGCCCATCTTTCGTTTTTCAGTATGATTGAAAAATGACGTGAAATGATCAGAATGCTTGGGATGGTAGTTGTTTGGTATTAAAACATTTAAGGACTGCCCGATAAGCTCATTGGTTTCATATCCAAACATTGTATCTGCTGACGCATTTGTAGACACAATTTTTTGATCCTTATCTACCACCACAACACCTTCAGAAACGGCATCTGAAAGTACTTGTAAAATATCCTCTCGGTTTTTAAACATAGGCTGCACTAAGTTGATTTTTTAGAAGCGTGAAGATAGTTACTATTTAAGAAATTAGAAAAACTCATCTTCTAATATGTTATTATTTAACAATCTGGAAGTAAGGATAACATATCATGAGCAAGGAAAAAATCACAATGTAAACAACTGACAATAAGATATATGTCACAAATAAGCACTCTAAATAGGTTAATTTCAGTGCTCAATTGATTTCGAACATGAGAACAAATAAAAAAACATGAACTTAACATTTTATCAAAATACCGACAAGTTATTTTATGCCATTGCTGCCATAGACTTTGAAGTGAATGCGGCAGAAACAAACTCAATGAGTTTGTAAGAAACATTGACTGGACATTGAGGCCGTTGAAGATGCTTTTGGAACTGACGCTGCAAGTCAAATAGAAATTGTTTTTTATTGGCTCAATAAATA
>NZ_JBDSLS010000287.1:0-7484 GCF_039916245.1 Gelidibacter sp. | reverse complement strand
CGGGCTTTGTTGAGTTTTTGCTCTAAGGCTTCAATTTCTAAATCCATATCCGATAAGATGGTGGCGATACGGGTTTGCTCGGAAAAGGATGGAAGTTTTATTTCAATTTGTTCTAATGTGTTTTTATTCAAACTTGGAACACCTGATGCTTCATTATATTCTTTCCATGCTATCAGTAAAAATTGATAATAAATATATTTTGGAATTACGCCATTAAATGAATGCGTAAAAAACAGAGTATCAACAGTCCAGAATTTTCCCTTTAAAAAGACAGGCTTATCGATTGTTCCTTTACGACCAATACCAACTGATTCTACATCATACAAATATTCATTCACATAAGTCATTACTCCTCCTGTTCCATAAACAGGAATTTCACCAGACTTTAAATGTTTGTAATCTCTACCACTACCAAATTGTAAAATATCCCCCAACTTCTTCACCTCCCAATCTTCCTTCGGCGTCAACAACTCCTGCATCACACCTTGTTTGATAAGGCGTTTTTTGGCTAAAACCTGTTCGATACTAACAATCCAAGCATCGCAATCACTTAATGCCGCTGCAATGGCTTCTTGCTCGGCGAGGGGAGGAAGACCGATTCGGATTTGCTCTAAAGTATTTTTATTTAAACTCGGAACACCCGATGCTTCATTATATTCTTTCCATGGAATTCTATTAAATTGATAAAAAACAAATCTGGGAAAAGTGTTAATAAATGAATGAGTAAAAAATAAAGTATCAACTGTCCAAAACTTCCCTTTTAAAAAAACTGGTTTATCAATTGTACCTTTTCTTCCAATTCCAACTGATTCACCATCATATAAAAATTCATTCACAGAAGTCATAAAACCTCCCGTTCCATATACAGGAATTTCGCCACTTGATAAATGTTTATAATCTCTTCCACTTCCGAATTTTAAAATTTCATGTATTTCAACAACTTTCCAATCCTCCGGAATCAAACCAATCTCCGTTTGCTTCATTCCTTTAACTTTATTGTTTTCTTTGGTGGAATGGATTCCCGCTTCGCTCCAATTCATTTTATTCTCCGTTACCATACCAATCCCATTTTTTGAAGATGAGACGATACTTTTTCTGAGGCTTTAGCAAGTTCAGCTTCCAATTCCGGTAAAGTCGTCGCATAGCGTTCTGCCAAGGCATGAATGTGCTGGGTCAAGCCTTGTGAGATTTTATCTTGTTCTTGGTGTAAAGTGGATAATAAATGGGCTTCCCATTTGTGGTTCAATACCAAGTCTTTGATATCGGCTTCGCTCAGTTTTGCGTATTTGGCAATGACTTCTTTTTCTAACTTCGCTTGTAATGCTTTTATCGTTGCATTCGATTTCTTGATGTCATCGGTGGCATCCATATAGTTCTTCAAAATTTCCATTTCGCTTAGTGATTCCTTATTGCCATATGAAGCGCTAGGCTCGGCAGCCATCGCTAGTTCTTCCTTCTGTTTTAGCTTGTATAACTTACCAACTTCGGTGGCATTTACTTTATCTAAATCGGCAAATAATCCCTCGTCACCACTTTGCTCTTCTTCAATTTCTATCAAAAGAGATTGACTACTTTCGGTTGTTTGCTGCGCTTCTTCTATCTTATTTAAAATAGATTTGAAATACACTTCGCTAATTAATTCAGGTGAGATCATCCGGCCTACTATACCAGCCAATCCTGCAACTTCCTTATCTTTTCCGGGTTTGCCGTCTTTGCCTTTCTTTCCTTTGATCACGGTTCGCTGCCATTCATTTCCAGCTTTCCAACCATCCAAAGAAATGGAGTACACATCGTCTTGCATCACGTCTTGCCAATAACTCATCAGGTACTGGTACAAATCATAAGCTTCTACAAAACTATTGTTTTCAAAAGCTTGCAAAAGACTTTCGCTCATTTCGGCAATGAGTTCTTTGCCGTTCAAATGTTCTGCCATGTGTTCCCAAACCTGCATTTGTTTCCCCAACCATGAATGATAAGTGACGTCTAAAATGGCATTAAATGCTTTAAATTCATGATGTTTAAAAATGGTGTTTTTGATGGCACCCAATTCTACATTCAACTGCATATAGCCCTCACGCAAAGGAGAGAATAAATCATTTTTAAGATTTGGATAGACATTCCAATAGGTTTGCATCGCTTCCAAATCACGCACTGGAATCCCACCTTGCAAATGCGCCAATAAGTCTTGGACATCTTCGGTTTCCTGAGTATCGATATACCGAGGAATATTTAAGTTATAGTCGTTTTTGGCATCTGCAATTTCACTCATCGGTACCATGCGGCTGTACTTAGATACTTCTTGCATATCGGTAAACACATCCGTAATCTTTCGTAAATCTTGTTCACGCAAACGGTTTTTATTGCCATCTTTTAAAAAGCCTTTGCTGGCATCCATCATAAAGATGCCTTTGCGATGTTCGGCATTTTCTTTGTCCAACACAATAATACAGGCAGGAATACCCGTACCATAAAACAAGTTGGCTGGCAACCCAATTATCCCTTTGATGTACCCTTTCTTTAAGACGTTTTTACGTATTTCGCCTTCTGCATTTCCACGAAACAAAACACCATGTGGTAATACCACGGCTGCTTTTCCTGTTTTCTTCATGGATTGTAGAATATGCAGTAAAAAGGCATAATCGCCATTTTTCTCAGGCGGCACACCCAATTCAAAACGATTGTATTCGTCACTTTCGGTATTCACGCCGTTGCTCCAACTCTTCAATGAAAACGGCGGATTGGCAACTACATAATCAAAACGCTTCAGACTGCCATCCTGTTCTTTGTAAGCAGGACGTGTCAAAGTATTATCCGCTACTATTTCTGCTGTTTCTGCACCATGCAAAATCATGTTCATGTGTGCTAAGTTGGCGGTGGTAGTTTCTTTTTCTTGTCCGTAGAGGGTAATAGACTTTCCGGCTTCGTTGGCTACTTTCAACAACAACGATCCTGAACCGCATGTTGGGTCATAAGCTGTAGTTTGCGTTGTGGCATTGTTAAACGTAATGCCGATGACTTTGGCCAAAATGCGAGAAACTTCAGCCGGAGTATAAAATTGTCCTTTTGATTTTCCAGATTCTGTAGCAAAATGACGCATTAAATATTCGTAGGCATCACCTAAAATATCATCGCCTTCAGCTGAGTTTTTAGAGAAATCTAAAGCGTCATCATTAAAAATACGTACCAAGTTTGAGACGGTATCTACCAAATCTTTTCCTTTTCCTAATTTGTTTTCATCATTAAAATCAGGAAAATCATTCAGTCCATTGGCTTCTTTGATCGGATTTAGAATTTCTTTGTTGATTTTATCTCCAATCTCGGTATTTCCAATCAAGTTGACCATATCATCAAAAGAAGCACCTTCTGGAATTTCGATGGCGAAGTCTTGGTCTTGTTTTGCTTTATCTGAAATGTACTTCACAAATAACATCGTGAGTACGTAATCTTTGTATTGAGAGGCGTCCATGCCGCCACGTAATTCATCACAACTTGCCCAAAGTGAGCGGTATAATTCTGTTTTCTTTATTGCCATAAATGTGTTTTGTAACCTATAACGGTATCTAATCTTTACTTTTAAATTGCATCACTATACTCCCCTCATCTCTTATCTACTAATTCTCAGACCTATACGACATCAATACAACCTGAAATTTGGCAAAAAATGAAACAAGAAGCCAAGGAAGAAGTATATTGTTCCTCCTTGATTTCATGATGTTGTTGCCAATATCGGAATTAATTATAAGAATTCGAACATAAGGTTGAAAGGCAATTAAAAAATGACACTTCGGAGTCTTCCCAAGTGAGTTACATGTTTTTCACGCTTCACTTTAACTTCAATCCCTTTTAATTATTCATGCAAAATAACCTACCACACCTCACACAAATCAAACCCCTCATAGTCCAATAATAGCTTTTGCCAGTTAAAAGACGTTTTAATTATAGAAACCTTTTCACCTCCAACAGTTTCCAAATTTAAATCTTCTACATGCTCCTCTAACGCCAATCCTTTTTCTGTATAGTAGCTGTATTCCTTAATCAGACCTTGAAGAGATTCCTGTATCCCCGGATCTAACCGATCTGGATACTCCAGATAACGGATGCCGTGAATTAAGAATTTCTCTACAGATTTTTGCGACAGATTTTCGATAACCACATATATTTCAATCCCTTTGTCAAAGTCAGGAGAGGATTTAAATTTGGCCGCATTCCCAAGTTCTATGGCATTACCAGAATCGAGGTAAGTTTGTAAATCGATTCGTGCTTGCGCATCGGTGCTTTGCTCCTTCCCTAACCCATCGTATAACACATCCAAAATGCTGAAATAATGTTTAAAAGCATTCGCTCTAGCCAAAATCGGACTGGTGTTTTTAAATCTCGTTTTCGTTTCTACTATATCCGTATAAGTTGGTATTCCAATTGAGATTTCATCATGAATATTCGGAACTTCTCTGCGCCAATATTTGGATTCTACTAGATAATAAATGTTGGTATTCATAGTATTGGTTTTTGTTATCTTCATTTTCTCTAATAATTTAAATTCTTTTAAATTCTATTACAACCACTCCATAATATTTTCCAATAAAATAATATTCTGATTTAAATAGGTTTTGTCGCTATGCTCAAAATTTAGCTGTTTGCAATTTATGCTCATGGTTTCAAAAACATTGGCTATAAAAACATCTAAATCTTCAATATAATAGTCGGATTGTGGATTTTTTGACATCTCTATAAATTGCACAAAACGAAACGCAGTTTGCAAAAAATGATATCCTTCATTTAGACCAAGTTCTTCCAATTGATAAGAGGTGCCCTTACTTATGGTGTTGGCCGTCGTCGCATTCACAATGATGCCATTATTCACCATTACCTCAAACATTTTTTGATCATTTAATCCCGTTTGGAATGTGAGCAATTGAGAAGGATTTCTAGTTTTAATTTCAGATATATTCTTACTATCTGAAATTTCTGCAAGCACATGCCTCAAAATGGAAATCAGGATTAAAGAGTTTCCTCCGTCCACAACTTCTAAATTCTTATCATCGCACCTTTTTACGATTAAAGTTTCTAAAGCATAATTCAATATCAAATGGTCTTCTGTGGATTCGACTTTTTTAAGTGCAAACACTGTTAAAAGCTGTTTCCAAAAAGTGTCAATTTGAGGTTCATTATAAGTATAAACATCATGATAGATCGGTATGGAGTAGCTTGTGCCGCTATTAAATAATGCTTGTAATCGCACTTGTTTTGATTCAGATAAATAATGGGAAGTACGCTTTCTACTTTTATAATTTGAATTGCGAACAGCTATATAATGATGAAGAAACATCCTGTATTTTAACAACCCAATCCGCAATCCTTCCAACTCTATAATAGTTACGTTTAAGTCGTTTTGAAATGCTAATTGCTCCATTTTATCTAGTACCTCCAAAATTATTTCTTCAATGCCACCATAATTATTACAACTAATTTCATTTTCTAAGGCATCCCATATACATCTACTACCATAACCAAACAAATTGATTTTATAAAGTTTACTTATTTGAGAACTGTAAAAATGAGGCGTCAAACTTAGGGTCTCGATTTGTAACTGTAACCACTTGGTAAATTCTTTTTGGAGTAAGTAATCATTTTTCATAATAGTATTTAAAATTTAGTTTTTCCTAATGTTATACAAATAAAGGAACTGACTTCGCCAAATGATGTCGTACTAAAAAAACAGCTTTAAAATTAATGTGAACAGCTTGTTTTATTCTTCTGTTCTTCTATTTTTGAAATAAATATCAACTATGGCCAATTATAAAGTTCTCAAGCGATTAAATTGTATTGCACAGCTGATTAAGTCCTATCCAGACATCACTAATAAAAATCTCTTAGAACGTTTGGGCAATGATTATGATGTAGATGTTTCCGAACGTACATTTGAACGTGATAAGAGTATTTTAGAGTCGGACTTTGGTATTGCAATCAAGTATAACTATACTACACTTGGCTATAGTATCCAAGAGAACGAAGAGGCCTTGAATCAGTTTTTCAAGTTTGCCAAATTTGCCGCAATGGCCGAGGTGTACGAAAGCGGCATTAAAGATTATAAATCATTTCAAAAATGGATACTTCCTGAAGATAGTTCTGGATTTGATGGCGTACAACATTTCGAGAAATTGATTCATGCGGTTTCTATAAATTATAAGCTCACATTCCTAACGGAAAATTATTACGGGGAAACAAAAAAGGAATACACCGTTTCTCCACTATGCCTTAAGGAATATGCAAATCGCTGGTATTTAATTGCAGTGGCTGATGGAGAAAACGACATCCGAAATTTTGGTATTGATAGACTATCTGATCTTAAAATAGAAAACAAGAATGCACTAATACTCGAAAATTTCCAAGAGCAGTTAAAGCAATATGACGACGTGGTAGGCTTAAATTATACAGAAACCACACTAGAAAATATTGAGCTGAGAGCACACAACAACCAGATCAAATACTTGCGCAGTTTACCTATTCATAAATCTCAAATCTGTATCGATGGCTCCAACGACTGGGGAACAGCTACTTATAAACTGAAACCTAATTACGAATTTGAAATGCAAATTTTAAAACTGGGCAACATGGTAGAGGTCATAAAACCAGAATGGTTTAGAGATAAAGTAAAAAAGCATATTAGTGAAATGTATGCGCTGTATAACTAATACGGATTGTGATTTTCTGAAAAAATCTATGACCATTCTGTTCTTTAGTCTGAATTAGCAGTCATCAATCATCAATCAAAAATCAAAAATCAACAATCACAAATCGTAAATCCAAAATCGTATATCGTAAATCCAAAATCGTATATCGTAAATTTTCATTGTCAAAAATAGTCATCAACTTTTGTAATTAGCAGTCATCAATCAAAAATCAACAATCACACATCGTAAATCCAAAATCGTATATCGTAAATTTTCATTGTCAAAAATAATCATCAACTTTTGTAATTAGCAGTCATCAATCAAAAATCAACAATCAACAATCACACATCGTAAATCCAAAATCGTATATCGTAAATTTTCATTGTCAAAAATAGTCATCAACTTTTGTAATTAGCAGTCATCAATCAAAAATCAAAAATCAAAAATCAACAATCACACATCGTAAATCTAAAATCGTATATCGTAAATTCAAAATCGTATATCTAAAATCGTATATCTAAAATCGAATATCGTAAATCCAAAATCGTATATCGTAAATTTCACCCCCCTCTCCCTCTACCTCCTAAACAACACCCACCACGGCAATCCCCACCCCATTCTGCGCATGCAACAAATACATCTTCCCATCAACCTCCTGATAATAGCGAATCCCTAATACCGCGATTTGGATCCCCAATCCCGTAGGGAAACTTCTAGGCGTCATACTCAAGGTAGTGTCCGCAAAGTCTTTGGGTAGCATTTGCGGATCAGCCATGTGCAGCTGATACTCCATAGTCTCAAAATTAAAATCCA
>NZ_JBDSLS010000286.1:0-9147 GCF_039916245.1 Gelidibacter sp. | reverse complement strand
GCCGACCCGCTGGTGTTTGAGAATTATTAATTAATTGATTTTTTTTGCTGCGAACAAGAATAACTTGACGTCCTTTGACCTGGTATTCTATATCTGTATCATCAAGAATCACATCAAGAACTTCTTTGATCTCCTTATTTTTCAATTTTAAGGTTATTCTTTTTTCAGAAGTAATTTGCTGGCTTTCAAACAAAAATCTATAGTCGGAAATTGACTCAATTTCTTCAAAAACCTTTAATAGACTCGCTTGTTCTATATCTAAGTTTAACTTATCTTCTTCAGGGTTTGAATTTGCTTGAATTTCAAATAATGAAACTATCAAAAAAAGTATTGTGAGTTTTACTTTCAGGTCAATTTTGGAGAATACCCAAAACGGTAACCTACCGCTTCTATTGTTTTTCATAATTTTTGTATTGATTTAAATGGTTGACGATGCAATTTGTTAGTCTCAGTTAAATTCCTGGAAAATGTTGAAATACTTTTTGATTTTCAATCTTAACTTGTTAGATATCGTATAGAAATTTGTCATAGGCATTAGTTTTTTAATCATTAGTGTTTATCAGTAAATCAGTATGTGATTATTCTCCATTTCATAATGAAAAGGGAATACATCATTCATATATTTTAATACATCCTCAATGCTTTCAATATCTTTACTAAAACTCGCATTGAAAACTTTTTGTGATAATTGTAAATTTTTGTTTTCAATTTGCACATTATATTTGCGCTCAAGTTTTTTCGACATATTTTCAAAAGTTGAATTTTTAAAGATCAACTCTCCTTTCATCCAACCTGTGTAGATATTCACATCAACCTGCTCCACTTTTGTTTGATGTTTATCCTTGCTCCAAACTCCTCTTGTACCTGGTTTTAAAACTATAGCATCGTCAGGATTATAAGAGTTAGTCATATTTATTGAGCCCTCAACCAGGACAGCTCCTATTTCGGATTCTTCTTTGTAAGTTGAGATGTTAAATTTAGTTCCCAACACCTCGATTGCGACAGCATCGGCATGGACTACGAAAAGATGATCTTTATCTTTCATAACATCAAAATAAGCTTCACCATCTATAAAGACCTCCCTTTTTTGTCCTTTTAAAAACTGGACAGGATACCTCATTTTGGTTCCTGAGTTTAGATGAACTATGGTACCATCTGACAACTGTATATCAAACACTTTACCGTTAGGAACATCAATTTCGTGAAAGACAAGTTCATTAATTCCTGAGTCATTTAAGTATTTTATGCTATTTCCATTGTGATGTGCAATAACACTACCTGAAGCATTCGTAATTTCTTGACTTATATCTTCACTCAATAGTTTCAGTTTGTCCTTTCCTAAAAATAATTTTATTTCATTGCCATCAACAACTTGATTGTCAACAGCAATACGCTCTTTAGATTGAATCGCATAACCCAATGCCACAAAAACAAAAGTCATAGCAGCGTAGCGCATTACGGATTGCCACAAAGGAATACTCTTTACTTTTGCTGGCATTAATTGTTCCTTTACTATACGCCAATCTTTATCACTGTCTATATCCTCCATATAACCCAAGGACTCCTCAATTAAACCTTGTTTAAAAAGTGTTTGAACAAGGATTATTTCATCTTCAGTTAAATGAACTAATGATTCTTGCGTTATTTTTCCGGAAGCTATAATTGTTTCTAAAGCTAATTTCAACCGTGATGTTGATGTCATAAATAAGTTTCTCTATTAGTATGTTACAGATAAGTCAAATTAGGGTGACAACTATTTTGCTTTTTTTTGAAATAATTTATTAATTGCAAGTTCATAAGCTGTTTTAAAAATCGAAAATCATTATTTAAAACACTCAATTATATGATTTTTAAGTATTTGCGTTAGATATTTTAGCAGCTTGTTAAAACCGTAAACCGCACCATCTTTTTTCAGAAATTTTACTACTCGAGCACGTTAACAAATCCCAACATTAACATTTAAATTTTAAATAGAATGTTAATCAAAATGGCCAATATGCCAGAAGACCTGGTCTGAAAATCCCAAATTCGATGGACACTACTTTAAGCTAAAAGCAGGTTTTGCGCTATAAACTTAGCTTCTCCATCTTCTTCCAAAGGGTAAAACCAATCTTCTTGCAAAAGCTCCATCCTCATCATCTCCATTTCCCCATAATTATCCTTTTCATCAGACTTAGGAACTCTCGAAATGTCTACTAACTTGTTCGCTTTTACTATAATTTTTTTACGATGTCACTTGGATTAAAAGGGATTGATAACATTTACGTTTCAATTGACCGCTCTGCCAATGGCACCTCGCCTGCCTCGAATTTACGATCAGGCGCGTGAACCATTTGGGTTATATGAATTGAGAAGTTATTAATGAGATAATGAATAATAGCTTGTTTATAGTTTAATGAATTTTTATACTATCATTAAATATTCCAACAACAATTCATATAACACTCTTATCCGAAGCATTGGCAAACAAATACTAACAGATCATTTTTAATTTATTCGAATTTATTTCTCCCCTCGTTCTTTCTTTTGCTTTATGACCATTTGCTCTACATCATTCAACAACTTTTTGGAGTCATAAACAATTCCATCCTTTATGGTATGAACCACACCACCTACCCTTTCCGGTTTGCCAGTATCGTCGTTAAGCCTTACTGCTCCAGTACCATAAAGCACTTTCATGTTCTGCAATGGATTTTCATCAAGAATAACGATATCAGCCAATAACCCTGGTCTAATAACACCAAATTCTATCTCCTTTTTAAGAGGCTTAAATATCTCCTGTGCACTATACATCGTCGCCGCGCGAATGACTTCGAGCGGATGAAAACCAGCCTCCTGCAGCATTTCAAGTTCTAATATGGTTCCAAAACCATATAATTGATAAATAAAGCCTGAATCAGATCCCACAGTAACCTTGCCTCCTCTATTTTTATAATCATTTAAGAACTGCATCCAAACCTGATAATATTTTTTCCAAGCCACCTCGTCTTCCGTTGTCCAATCAAACCAATAAGCACCATGGTTTAAACGACTTGGTGTAAAAAAATCCATTTGGGACGGTAAAGTATATTTGGCGTGCCAATCTGCATTTCGCGCTGCCATTACATCCCTACCTGCAGAGTAAATAGTCATTGTGGGATTAATGTAAAAATCCATTTCTAAAAACTCATTAAGAAGTGCATTCCATTTTTCACCACCTGGCTTCACGAGATTCCATTGTCTTGCCACCTGTCCAAAACGATGCTGCTCATCACCATAATTAATATCTATTGGCCATGGTTGGACTGCGTTGTTTTCATACATCGACTCAAAAAGACCATAAAAATGAGTCATGCTAGTAAGACCCAATCTAGCGGCATCCAAAGCATTCATATGTGCTACCCCATTTTGAGCAAGGTGTGCTGTACTCCCCATTCCTAAACTATTTGCTTCATCAAGTAGGGCTTTCATAATTTCTGGACGATAAGAAGTGAGCTTTAGTCCATCAACTCCTTTTTTCTTAGCATATTGAACCCATTCTCTAGCATCTGCGGGTGTTAAAATTTTACGATTCTCCCACTCTTTACCCGTACCAGGTCGATGAAAGGATACAATTCGTGGTGCAGCAATCTGATTCTTAGCACTTCTTGCACGCTCATTTAACGACCATTCCAATTCTCCTGTAGGAACGCCACGAACAGTGGTAATACCATGTGCAAGCCATAGCTTGTATATATATTCTGCTTCAGGGGCTTTAGGAACGCCACCAGTATGCACATGCAAATCAATAATACCTGGCATAACGTATTTACCATTGGCATCGATCTCTTTGGTGTTGCCTGCGCCTAGTTTTGGTCGTTTTGATCCGTCTATCGCAATTTTTGGAACGCCTACTGAAACAATATCGACAATTTTATTCTTTTCAATAATGATATCCACGGGTCCTGCTGGAGGACCTCCAGTTCCATCTATTAAGGTTGCACCGCGAATAATTAGTCGATCGTAAGGACCTTCACCTTCTCCTGAGTTACGATCGGGCGCACCTATCATTTGTGCTGCTACAAGCAAAGGGGTAAATAAAAATGCAATTAGGAATTGATTTTTCATAGTTAGTAGATTTAATGATTGTTTATATATGACTCACTGTTTTTTATTCATTGATAAATAGCTGATCTTAATAATCTTGTAAATATTTAACGCTATAATTAAATAATAATCAATCTCTTTATTAATTAGTTACGAAAACAACGATTTAGGGTGACAACTTTTCTCGTTTTTTTTTAACATCTAATCCTTGGTTTTAAAAATTTTATTTTATTACATTTAAGCACACTTAGTGTTAAATATTTACCAATCCCCACAATGAACCGAAGAAAATTTATCAATATGTCAGCAATTGCCGCTGGTTCGACAATGGTCATTGGGGTCAATTCAGGCATGTTCGCCCAAACCAAAAAATCGGATTTTACCAATGTCAACAATCTTCACTCTATGACAGAAGATGTCAAACCCATAACATTGGAAGAAAGAAAAAATAGAATCTACAAGGCGCAACAATTAATGCAGCAGGAAAATATAGATTGCTTACTATTAGATTCGGGAACTTCCATGAAATATTTCACTGGAATTTCTTGGGGAGCCAGTGAGCGCCCTATGATTGTCGTTATACCTTCTAAAGGTGACATTCGATATATTTGCCCAGCCTTTGAGGAACCACGTCTAAGAGAACTAATTGTTTTTGGCCATCATATATATACATGGCAGGAAGATGAAAGCCCTTTTAAACAAGCTGCCCTAGCTATTAATGACGCGGGGATTTCATCGGGAAATATTGGCGTGGAAGAACGTATGCGTTTTTTCATTTTTAATGGAATACATAAAGAAATTCCTCAGCTAAATTTAGTTAGTGGCGATCCGATAACGATCCCATGTCGCATGATCAAATCAAATGCAGAGATTGCTTTAATGCAAAAAGCAACAGATATCACTTTAAAAGCAATAGCCTTCGGATTTGCCAGTTTGAAAGAAGGATCCACGCCATCCGATTTTTCAAATGCCGTGGCAATGGCGCATCAAAATTTAGGAGCACGACATCAATTTGCAGGATGTAATTTTGCAGAAGCCTCAGCATTTCCTCATGGAAGCACCACCCAACAGATTTTAAAAAAGGGAGATATTGTTCTCGTAGACTGCGGATGTACTGTTGAAGGCTATCAATCAGATATTAGTAGAACAATTGTTTATGATGCAACACCTACCAAGCGCCAAGTAGATTTTTGGAATTTGGAAAAAAGAGCTCAAGCCGCCGGATTTAAAGCAGCACAATTAGGAACGCCTTTGAAGAATGTGGATGAAGCCGCTCGGAAAGTTTTGACAGATGCCGGTTTTGGACCAGAATATAAACTACCAGGTTTACCGCATCGGACAGGTCATGGCATTGGCATGGATGGTCATGAATGGGGAAATGCTATAAAAGGAAACAATGAATTATTAGTTCCTGGAATGTGTTTCAGTATTGAACCAAATATTTCAATTGTTGGCGAATTTGGTATTCGCTTGGAAGATTGCGTATACATGACCTCTGAAGGTCCTCAATGGTTTTCGCAACCTAGCCCGTCTATTGACAGGCCCTTTGTTTGATGTTTTAAAGTTTATTTTTTTTGTATTTATAATATAGTACGAATGACCATTAACTAATATTTTTAAACTCTCGGTTTACCATTAACTTATGAAAGCACAGTCGACAGTCGATACTACCGAAACAGAATTTTTATTTAAGGAACACTATACCTTATTGTGTATAGTATCTTTTTCGATCTTAAAAGATAAAGACGCAGCAAGAGATGTAGTCCAAGATTTCTTTATTTCATATTGGCAAAATAGAAGTACTATTTCTATAAAAGTATCCTTTCAGGCCTATGCCGTTGGTGCAGTGCGAAACTTAAGCTTGATGGCTCTTAAAAATGTAAATAAAGATCAATCCTTAGATGACGTTGTGCTGAACTGTCTTGATGACGAAGCACATAACTCCTTAGATAAAGCGAAGCATCATGAAAAATTGTGGGAGCTATTGAATCAACTTCCACATAGTAGAAAAGAAATTTTCATTTCTTCTGTCGTACATGGCCAATCCTATGCGGAAATTTCTGAATTGAATGGCATATCCATTAACACTGTGAAAACTCAAATGAAAAGAGCTTATGCTTTTTTAAGATCTAAAGCCAAAAAAAATGATTTGATTTTTAAGATATAAAAAAAACTTTTAATGCGTATTGGATTTTTTCATTCCGCACTCTTCAAGACTTGACATGTCGTATCACTAAACTTCTGTAATAAATTTAATGGAGATCATACACGCGTATTCTTAAAACGCATTGGTTTTCAGAAACAACAACCTTCGCAATTACAATCCAAATTTCATTCATTATTCCAACCTCCAACTGATCATAACCTCAATAATACTCTCGGTTTTGTCAAGAAATCAGAGCGAAAAACTCTTGCGAACACCCTGTTAACGACAGAAACCCTCAACGCTTTCTCATACAAAATAGATCGACTACTTTTTAAATATTTGCCCTTAGTCAAGAGCCCTAGTTCTCAGCTTGTATGATCAAATCCGAACAACGTTTCTGTCCCTATTCAAATGTTTTTTAGACGTTTCTTTCAGCGTCATAATTTTAATCACTCTGATTTCCGTCGTTGCTTTTCCTTTTTCAACAGCATGAGCTCCCTGCTGGTTTGACCAGCAACCGAAGTATTTTCTTCGGCTCTTCGTATCAAATATGGCATCACATCCTTTACCGGACCAAAAGGTACGTATTTAGCAACGTTATAGCCTTCGGCAGCCAAGTTGAAACTGATATGATCACTCATACCATACAATTGTCCGAACCATACGCGGTTGTCACTTTTATCGATACCCAATTGCTGCATAAGTTCCATTGCCAAATAATTACTTTTCTCATTATGACTCCCTACAAACAAAGAAATGGTATCAATTTTTTTAAGAATATACTCCAGCGTTTTATCGAAATTTAAGTCTGTCGCCTCCTTGGTTGGACAGATAGGCGAATCATAACCATTGTCCTTTGCTCTATCTCGTTCTTTTTCCATATAAGCACCACGCACAATCTTCACACCAATGGTAAAGCCATCTTTTTTAGCGCGCTCATGCAATCCTTCTAAATAATCTAACCGATCCCATCGGTACAACTGCAACGTCGTATAAACTACAGGGATCGCTGTATTATATTTTCGCATCATGACTTCACACAAATCATCGGTAGCGCCCTGCAACCAACTTTCCTCCGCATCAATCAAAATTTCAACATCTTTATCTTTGGCCAGCTGACAAACTTTATCATATCGTGCCACGACACGATCCCATTCTTCCTGTTCTTGAAGCGTAAACGATTTGCCTTCTCCTTTCTTTTGATACAAATAAGATCTCCCAAAACCAGTGGGCTTGAATACTGCTATTGGCATTGATTTTCGTTCATCAGCAAAATTGATGATCTTCATCGTTTTCTCCATAGCCGCATCAAAATGCGATTCTGTTTCTTTCCCTTCTACCGAAAAATCCAAAACGGAACACACCCCTTTGGCATACATCCTGTCGATAACCGGCAAACAATCTTCTTCATTGACACCGCCACAAAAATGATCAAAAACAGTGGATCTAATCAATCCTTTTACAGGCAAGTGGGCTTTTAAAGCAAAATTAGTAGCCGCCGTACCTATTCTCACCAAAGGTTGATGTGAAATCATCTTGAACAAAAAATATGCACGCTCTAGCTCTGAGTCACTTTTAAGACTAAAAGCAACCTCTGTATTTTCAAAAATTTGTGATATTGCCATGATTCTGAATTAAATTATTTGTTGTTTGTTGATAAGCCATGTTCTAGATATAAGTACAACTGGACAAGCTATTTTTATTTTTTTATGCACTAATGTAGCCAATCTTTTTTATCCTAATATTATTGATTAATCTTTATATTTCTTCAATCATTTGATCACTCACTAAATTTAAATCAGTCTTTTTAGGCAAAATCTTAAGATCATTCATGTACGGATTTATCTTGAGACGAATAGTTCTTGCAAAGTACATTTTTCACTCCGTGCCCTTCTATAAATTTAATTTAATAAGTATATACCACTGATAAATTTACTCGCAACGAACCTAATGAAGCAACAAACTATTATCCACAAACAATACTATATAATCCAAATATTTAAAATTGTCGACTCAACTGAAGATTAATGACCTAACACCTATATATGTTGACTAAGTGTTGTTAGCAAATTAGAAAAAAACCGAAACTAAGTGTATTCAAGTACTGATACTTTTTTAAAATACAAATTTGACTATATACTAAAAGACATGAAAAAAATTTCACAGGTTTATGAAACTAGCGCGGCCTGATACACCAACTCAAAAACCAAAATTACTTTACCTCAAAGGCCGTTTGATACGTGATGATGGTGTCACTTTTTTTAAACTTCAGCTTTTGGTTTTGATAGGTAATATCGGTTAGGAACTGCTCCGTTTGGTAGTTGGCAATAGCAAAGGTAAAATCATCAACATTCAAGCGTTCACTGGTCACTTCCAAGTGTTCTGAACGCAGTAAACCAATCGTTTTTTGAATCACATAAATGCCGTTTTCTAATTCTTTAGAAAGAAAGGAAACATTATTTTCTACTTGAAATAATGGAAACAAAACCATGCCATTAAATAGTTCATTGGATTGAAGCTTTAAAACCTTTCGGCGTTTAAACCAGATTTCTATTTGACTTTTAGAAGTGTTCAGCATCCCTGAAATTAAGGTCGCATCAATATCGGACAACCCTTTAATTTTTTTATCCTTTAACCCATAATAGAAGAAAGGATCTAAAACCAAATCAGTGAGCACACGGTTTCTTTTAGCAGCAATGATCGACCAATGCTGATAAGTTTCTACGTCCAAATGCAGCTGACGTATTTCAATCCCTTCACCGAACGTATTAATTTTTATTTTGGGCATGTTTTAAATGTATTCCGTAGCACTATTCCAAAGGTAAGATTTACCAATCAA
Organism: Gelidibacter sp.; assembly: GCF_039916245.1. GTDB lineage: Bacteria > Bacteroidota > Bacteroidia > Flavobacteriales > Flavobacteriaceae > Gelidibacter. The sequence continues at coordinate 97 of NZ_JBDSLS010000286.1, read as the reverse complement.
ACAATTTCCCAATTTACATCACCTAAATCTAATGCGCCATTCATATTAACCGTCAGCCATGACACACCTGGAAAAGCTTCTTCTATAGTCATCGAAA
>NZ_JBDSLS010000285.1:0-5956 GCF_039916245.1 Gelidibacter sp. | reverse complement strand
ACTTTGGATACTTTTGAATAATTTATTTTGAGAAATTTACAGTTAAAGATATAAGGTTGTGTCTTTTTAGTAAATGTATGTTTCTAATTATTGTTATCCGGAATAGAATTAAGACCGCTTCGCTAATAGAACCAAGAACAAAGAGTAAAGACGTAATTAATTGAAAATGAGAGCTTTAAAATTCACAATTAGAATGGATGATGATGTTTTAGCAATAGTTTTCAAAAAACCTCGAAATAAAGGAGATTGAGGATCAAAAACATTGAAAGACCTTTTTTTATCACTATTTTTATTAGATTATCGCAACTTTAATCGGACAACAATGTTTCTAATTATTGTTGTCCGATTAAAACTTGCTGTCCTTAGCGTAACCTTCTATAAATATGGGATTTTATAGTTTTTTTTTTCAACTATACACTTTTTTAATTCTTTATTACAAACGCTTATAAAAAATGCGAATTTGGACGGGTCTTGGATTTTAAGCCCAATGCCTTCAATACTTTAGGGCACAAGTCTATATTCTATGTTCTATCAACGCAGTGGTCTTAAATCTTTTATCGTATAATAGCGATTTCTAATATGGCCTCATAAATAGAAACTCCGCTCTTAATAGTTTATCCTTTTAAATCATAAGAGATCAGCGTTATCCGTGTTCCATTCCATGATAGAGCCCTAATCTGCCCGTCTGTTCGGCGGGTTATAACTTAATTTAAGACCAATAAAAATCGTTTACATTGCTGCACACCTTAATAACTTGATGGCTATTGATTTAAACTCCCAAAACAATAGAAGCATCTATACCCAGTTTAACGCTTATTTCTTTTGCTACTTTTAAAGTAGGCTCGCTTTTTCCGTTTAAATATTCACTTACTCTGGACGGACTCACCCCTAAAAGTTCAGACAATCGCTTTTGATTCAGTCCCATTTCAGCCATACGGATTTTTATAACCTCAACGAGGGCTGGTTTTTCAACTGGATAGTTACTTTCCTCATAGTCCGCAACAAGATCAGACAATATATTTAACTCAATATACCCTTTAGCATCCGTATTTTCAATGTTGTTGCTATCCTGCAAAAGCACTGCAATACGCTCTACAAGAACGTCATATTCTTTTTCTGTTTGTATCATAGCTAAATATTTTTAATATCTTATATTTTGTCATAACCGCCTGACCGGCCAGGTTCAGAATATATCCTTATAAACCAAATGTAAAACTATATAAATCAAAAAGGTCGAACTTCAACAGAAATTCGACCCCATTATTTCAATAGGACATCTTTTCAAAAAGTGTTTCAATCACTTCTTATTTTTATACTGCGTATCCAAATTACGCTGAATTTTATGCTTTGGCCGTGACCATTTAGGTTTTTCTCCTAAGGCTTGATAGTTTGCATCTTCGGCTTCTATGGTTTTAGGTTGTGCATGCTTTTCAAAAGGCTGCTGTGGCACCAATCCCAAATCTTCAAATAGCTTCAGGTCTTCATTGACATCTGGATTGGGCGTCGTGAGCAATTTATCACCGGCAAAAATAGAATTCGCACCGGCAAAAAAGCATAAGGCCTGCCCTTCCCGACTCATATTATTGCGTCCTGCCGATAAGCGCACCTGTGTCTCTGGCAACATAATCCTGGCAGTGGCTATCATCCGTACCATTTCCCAAATAGATATTGGTTCCATTTCCCCTATTGGTGTTCCTTCCACCGGAACGAGGGAATTTATAGGCACAGACTCGGGTTGCGGGATCATATTAGTCAAGGTAATCAACATATCTGCACGGTTTTCGACGCTCTCGCCCATACCAATAATCCCGCCACTGCAGACCGTAATATTTGTTTTTCGCACATTTTCGATGGTTTCCAGTCGGTCTTTATAGGCTCTGGTCGATATGATTTCCTCGTAATAATCTTCTGAAGAATCGATATTATGATTGTAGGCATATAGTCCAGCCTCTGAAAGACGCTGTGCCTGATTTTCGGTAATCATTCCCAAAGTACAACACACTTCAATATCCATCTTATTGAGCGAACGCACCATGGTCAAAACCTGATCAAATTCCGGTCCGTCCTTAACGTTGCGCCACGCTGCGCCCATACAAATCCTTGAACTCCCGGTGGCCTTTGCTTGTTGTGCTTGCGCGATGACTTGCTCTACGCCCATTAAACCCTCTTCTTTGACGTTCGTATGATAACGTGCCGCCTGCGGACAATACGCGCAATCCTCAGGACAACCTCCTGTTTTAATAGAGACCAAAGTCGATACTTGTACTTTATTGGGGTCGTGATTTTGTCGATGAACGGTGGCCGCTTCATAAAGCAACTCCATCATCGGTTTATTATATAAAGCGACGACTTCATCGCGTGTCCATTTTTTTGGGTTATTCATTTTTCTATTTTAATAATTAATTAGTGTTGTCCGATTTAAATTTTTAAACCATCTGTGAATTATAACTGATCATAGTTCTCCAACGTTTTGTCCATCCTGTCTTTTTCTAGATTCTATATTCTAGACTCTATGTTCTATATTCTTAATTCTTTGTACTTGATTCTTTATTCTCTCAATCGAATTCCCTTCCACAACACAACCTCTAACGCTGCTTCCAGTGGTATTTCACACCCACTCCAAACCAACGCGTTGGCATTGGAACAGCTCCAGCTTCGCTATAGGTGGCATTGAATAAGTTGGTAACCTCTGAGTATAAAAGGAAATTTTCATAGGTGTAATTGACGCGAACATCGGCAACGTCATAAGCATTGGCAAGTTCTCGTTGTAACCATCTGTTTTTTATCGAAAAAGAAAAGTCATTGATGCGGTAATGAAGGCCTGCAATAAATTGATGTTTCAGAGATTCTAAGATGTATTTGGATTGAGTTTCGGTTGACACCTCAAAAGATGGATGCATATAATTATAGCTCACTTCATAACCGATAGCGTGTTTTTCGCCTAAATCAAAATCCTGTTGCAGTCTTGCATAAATACCGTGCATCGTGTTTTTCCCAAGATTCATTGGAGAATAAGGCTCTGACGCATCGGTACGCACCCAATCAATAAAATCAGAAATATTGCGGTAGAAATAGCCGGTTTTTAACTGTAAATTTCCTTTTTTATACTGAATATTCCCTTCATAGTTCCAGGCGTTTTCTGCTTGTAGTGATACATTCCCCACATTTCCCGGACGTTGATTTAGGTATAAATCTGTAAAAGAAGGGATACGTTGTCCTGAACCGATACTCGTCGAAATTTTCCAATGCGCATTCACCAGATAGGCTAAATCTATTCCCGGATACATTTGCCAGCCAAAATCGGTATTGTAGTTGGCATAAAGCCCAGCCGTTCCTCTTAGTTTTTCGCCTAAACGACTCTTTAATTCCACATAAGCGCCGTGATTATCACGTTCATGTTGGCCAATATTGGAACTGTTGATTTTTTCCATGCGCGATTCCCAGCCGAAACCAAAAGTTCCGATTGCTGTTTTAAGACTGCTGTTCAATTCCAGCATCAGCGCGTTGGTATAATGTATCGAGCGCCCTTTACTCAAATCATGTTTAAAATAGCGGTAGTCATCTTCGCCATAGCGATCGCTGATTCGTGGCGAAATCGTAAAATTACCGAAGGTATGTGTTGAAGACAGACTAAAGACAGATGATTTCACAAGTTCTTCTGAATTCACATCACCTGGAGCTGCGTAATAACCGTTGGCACCAAAGTGGTTTTGGGCGTAACCTGCCATCGCCTGAACGCTATTATGGTCATTAATTTCATAATGACCACTATAAAAAAGGCGGGTGTTTTTAGAGGCTGAATTGTACCGTTGTCCGTTGTAATCGCTTTGCGCCACCGAAAAAAGTTGACTTTGGTTTTCAGATCCGTAGATGCCGGTAACCTCAGCCGCGACGCCGCCATAAATTCCTGAGCCATCACCTTCGTCCTTGTTTTTAAAAGAACTTCCAGTCTGAACATCTGCAATCACTGAAGCGCTTTTCGCTTTTTTGGTTACAATATTAATCGCGCCAGTCAAAGCATTGATGCCATAAATTCTGGCGGCGGCACCGCGTAGCACTTCAATATGATCAATGGCATCCAAAGGCACAGGAATATTCATCATATTATGTGCCGTTTGCGCGTCAATCATCTTTACACCGTTAATCAACACTAAAGTTTGCTCGGACGTGCCACCATCAATCGAAATATCGGTCTGCGTTCCAAACGGCCCGCGCTGTCTGATGTCCACACCGCTGATATAGGACAACACCTCATTAATTGATTTTGCAGGAAGTGCCTGAATTTGCTTTTGTGTAATCACCTGAATATCCCGCGTAGACTCACTAAAAGGGGTTTGCAATCGGTTGCCCTGAATAATGACTTCTTCCAATTCGTGATTCGGAATTTCCGGATCGGGAAGCGTTTGCTTTTGTTGTGCAAAACTTGGTAGCGCAACTATGAGTCCTAAAGTGACCAGTACGTTTTTCATAAATGTTTTTTTTAATCGTAGTATTTGAATCTGAGGGCAAAGGTTTGGATTAAAATAGTATTTTTGGTAGTCCGAAATGTAAATAATGAGTAGTCCGGTTATAATTCCTTTTCATTCGTTTGTAAAAATAGATCGCCGAAAAAAAGATGCCGTCTATATGCAAATTGTCTATCAATTCATCAATGCGGTCAAAAGCAACCTTTTAGAAGATGACGATCAGCTTCCAGGAAGCCGTAAAATCGCCGAAGACCTCCAAGTTCACCGGAAAACTGTTGTGGCCGCTTTGACCGAACTCCAAGAGCAAGGTTGGGTAAAATCGGTTCCTAATGTGGGTGTTTTCGTTATAAATCCTGAGATTTCTTTGGATAAAACCAAAAAAACCAAAGTTTTTCAACATCCTCCAGAAACTGCGCCCTATCATTTTAGGAAGGAATTTATTTTAGATACGCCTTTAGAAGAACATCTGGGGAAATTATATTTCACGGACGGCACGCCAGATTACCGTATGATTAAATCGGAAGAACTGGGACGGTTCTACACCTCGGTACTCCGAAGAAAAAAACCTTCAGGCACTTATTCAAATGCAAGCGATGGGAATTTATTTTTTAGGGATCAACTCAGCTATTACCTCAATTTGACCAGAGGCTTTCATCTGTCAAGAGACTTTTTATTGCCCGTGGCAGGTCTGGAGCAGGTTCACTCCATTCTATCACGCTTATTGATCAATACGGGCGATGTCGTTTTGGTAGAAGAACTCAGCTACTTTTTACCCAATATGATCTATAGTCAAGCCGGCGCCAAGATGAAAACGATTCCGGTGGATGCCGACGGGATGGACATTGATTATATTCAAAAGCATTTTAAGCCCGGCGAGATACGATTGGTTTATATCAACACCAAATGCCAATATCCAACCACGGTCGCCCTTTCAAAAAAACGAAAATCCCAATTGCTACTTTTGGCCGAAGAGTATGACTTCATTGTCATTGAAGACGATTCCGATTTTGAATTTTCATTGGTGAAAAATAAAAACGAATCCTTATTTAGAAAAAACGGTGGCCATCGCATCATTTATATTGGTGCTTTCGGACGCTTTTTAAACTCAGGTTTTCAAATGAATTTTTTAATTGCGCCTAAAGATGTGTTGCAAGAAGGCGCCAAACACCTGAACATCTTTGGAAAGCCCAATTTAATGATGGAAAAAGCTTTGGGCGAAATCATCCACCAAGGCGACATTCACCGATACCAAAGAAAATCTAAAAAAGTCATCGCTGAACGGAAAGAACTTTTTGCCGGACTGCTCAACAATCACTTCCAAAACCGGATTACTTTTACAATTCCACCTTCCGGTTTAGCTTTTTGGATTCGGTTTAAGGAGGTCTTTTCGTTGACGCAATTACAAAAAAAAGCTAGAGAAAAAGGACTATTTATTCCGAGTATCTGCCTTTATCAAAATCGGTCGCTAACTGCTTTAAGACTGGGGTTTG
>NZ_JBDSLS010000284.1:0-4670 GCF_039916245.1 Gelidibacter sp. | reverse complement strand
GATTTTGTTTTTATTCTAGAATTTGGAATTTATCTTTTGGGTGTTTCTACTTAAAACCTATAACCCATATTAAATCCTAATTTACCAACAAAAGTAACAGCATTGTCATTACCGGCATTGAATAAATTTCTTCCGAAACCGCCATTGATTTCAAAAACAAATCCGCCTTTAGTGAACCATTTTCCTCCCAGCCCCAAGCCCAACGCGAAATCGGTAGTACTTTCGATATCATGATAAGTGCCACTATCTATATAATAACGATAAGAGGTACGAATGGAGTTCAACATCCCAAAGCCCTCTAAAAAGAATCCTGCAGCATATTTCTTACCAAAAAAAACACGGTAGTATGGAGATACATAATAATTGATATCGTTTTCTATAAACTCACGTTCAAACGGAATCAAGACTGACATTCCAATCGCCGAATTTTCTGATAAGTTTCGCTCATAACTTCCTTCAAACGTCCCAAGCAAAAGAAATAAAGCGTTTACTTTGATCTCATTTTTTCCGAAATTATTTTTGGGAATACTATCATTTTGAGCCTGGGAAGCCAAAACAGCAAATAGCATTAAAAATGCAACAACATAATTTTTCATAAGTAAGCGATTGAATTTAGGGGTAAAATATTAGGCGCTACAATACTAAGGAAAAATATAAATCTAAAAAACTTTATTTCTCATCGTAAGCCAACAATCGCAACGCATTAAGAACCACGACTAAAGTAGATCCTTCATGAAAAATCACGGCCAATCCAATATTGGTAAAACCTAAAATGGTAGCAGGCACCAATAAAGCAACCACACCCATACTGATCCAAATGTTTTGAGTAATGATTCGTTTGGACGCTCTACTCAACCCAATCACAAAAGGCAACATTTCAATTTTATCTGACATTAAGGCCACATCTGCAGTTTCAAGAGCGACGTCACTTCCTGCAGCGCCCATCGCCACACTAACGGTGCTAAAAGCCATGGCTGGCGCATCATTAACACCATCGCCCACCATGGCGATTTTCCCATCCTGTTTCATAAGTGCCTTTACGGCCTCAACTTTATCTTCTGGTAGCAAATTCCCTTTGGCTTCCGTCAATCCAATTTGTCTGGCAATGGAATCTCCTACATTTTGGTGGTCGCCGGTCAGCATAACCATTCGATTGATACCAATCGCTTTTAATCTTTTCAGGGTTTCAACTGCCGTACTTCTTGGCACATCCATAACACTCACTAAACCGACGACCGCATGATTATAAGCCACCAACATTGCGGTATGACCTTCCTTCAACAAAATCCCCATTTTCATCTTTAATTCAGAAGAAACGACCATGCCTTCATCAGTCATCAGCTTTTCATTCCCAATAAAAACCTTTTGATCTTGGTAGTGCGCACTAATCCCTTTCCCTTGAATGGCGTTGACGTGAGCGGCTAAATTTTCGTGAACCATTTGATATTGTGATTTCACTCCTTTAGCAATCGCTCGTGCGAGGGGATGATTGCTTAAACTTTCGACTTCTAAGATAATGCGTGCCAAATCGCGCTCATCATAATTTTCACTTGGAATGATATTGGTAAGTTTGGGTTTCCCTTCCGTCAGGGTTCCTGTTTTATCAAAGGCGATGGTTTGAATGGAGCCGAGATCTTCCAACGCTTTTCCACCTTTGATCAAGACTCCTTTTTGAGCGGCGCGCGCAATACCACTTAAAACCGCACTTGGTGTCGAAATTGCCAGGGCACAAGGACTTGCCGCAACCAACACGGTAATCGCTCTATACAAGCTTTCATTGAAGGTTTCATCAACAACCATATAAGCGAAGCATAACATCGTCACAACAACAATGACCACGGGCACATACCATTTTTCAAACTTTTTGGTCATGCGTTGCGTAGGCGATTTTTGGGTTTCCACTTCACTTACCATTTTGACCAAACGGGCGACCGTAGAATCCTCACTAAGTTTCATAACCAAAACTTCGATGCTGCCATCGCCATTTATGGTGCCCGTAAAAACAACACTAGAACTATCAATGTCCTCAAACTTTGGAAGATTTTCAATCGTCTCAATGGCTATTTTATCAACCGGCATACTTTCCCCCGTGATTGGCGCCTGATTGATGGCACTACTACCTGTGATGATCACACCATCTGCCGCAATTTGAGAATGAGGTTTGACGACAATAATATCATTTATTTTTAAGGATTCAAGACTTACTTCCTCTATGAGATCGCCTCTTTTAACTAATGCTGTATTAGGCGTCAAATCCTGTAAAGCTTCAATGGATTTTTTCGCCTTATTCATGGCGTAATTCTCCAAAGCATGACCTAAACTGAATAGAAATAACAACAAAGCGCCTTCTGCCCAACTTCCTATATATGCAGCGCCAATGGCCGCAGCAATCATTAAAAAGTCAATTTCAAAACCACCTCTTTTGATTTGGTGAAAAGCTTCAATCGTAATATAATAACCACCAAATCCGTAGGCAATCATATAAGGAATAATAGAGTTCCACATGGATTGGTATTCCCATCCAAAAAGCTGAATAGAAAAACCAATTAAGAGAAAAGCACCACACAATAGGGACAAATACAATTCTGTACGGGATCCAAAAATGCCATTATGGTCGTGGCCATGATTGTGCTTTTTACTTTCATGATGATGTTCTGACATACCTTACGATTTAATTTTAATGTTCGCCACCTTCCGTCGTGTTTAGCAGCATATAAGTACCATTAACGACAATCTTTTTATCCTTGAAGGATTCGGCATTTAAAACTTCCACAAGATCTTCCGTTTGCATACCGAGGTTCAATTTAACTTTTTTCAGCTGGTATTCGGTAGGCGTTTCACTTTCTAATATTAACGCAAAATAATCATTTTCAACCTGAATTACTGCAGTTTTAGGCAATGCCAACGCTTTTGAAGCACCAATGATAATTTCAGCTTCAGCAAACATTCCCACAATAAATCCGGTGTGATCGTCATCAATATGCCCATGCACCGTAACTCTTCTACTGGTCGGATCGATGGTTGTGCCTACCAAATGTACTTCGGCCTTATAGATGCTATCGGAAGCTTCAGGAATCCTGAAATCAATTTCCTGGCCTTTCTTTATTTTAAGAATATCCTTTTCAAATACGGACAACTCCAGATGAATATGATCGGTATCAATAATTTCCAAAATCACATCGGCAGGCGACACATAAGTACCGTTACTCACGTTTACCTTAGTCACAAAGCCATCAATTGGTGCATAAATATTAATGCTGGAAGCGATGGTTCCATTTTCAACAGATGTCGGATTGATGTTCATCATTTGCAACTTCTTTTTCAATCCGTTGTAATGCGCCAAACTGCTTTTATAGTCGCTTTCAGCTTTTAAAAAGTTTTTTTGTGACGTAATCTTTTCATCATATAAGGTTTTTTGACGTGTAAATTCAGATTTCAAATAATTGAGTTTCTCAGCCAATTCCAAATACTGCTGCTGAATTTCAATATAATCCGTGTTTTCCAGAGTCACTAAAAACTGCCCTTTCTTAACCTCATCACCAATCAACAATGGCGTTTTAGTCACATATCCGCCAACAAAAGTGCTGACATTCGACTGATTATGCGTGGGCACATCAATCATGCCGCTCACTTTAACAATGGTATTAAAATCATGTTCTTCAAGAGTTCCAAATGCCATGTGTTCGCCGTCAAACTGTTGCTTTGTAATCACCAACTCATCAGTTACCTTCAGGGTTTCTTCGGATGGTTGATTGTTTTTATCAGTTCCACAAGCTACTAAAAGCATGAAAACAAATACGATATATAACTGTTTCATTAGTCTAAAATTAAATAATTGATTGCAATAATTGTTTGATTATAACCATTAAGATTGTCGAGATAGGTCAATTCAATATCCTTTGAAATCTCAATGCTTTGAATATATTGGAAGAAGTCAATTTCGCCTTCTTTGAATGTGCGCTCTCCGGTTTTCAGGATTTCTTCTGAAAGTTGCTTGCCCTGAGTTTGATAATAGATGACTGCTTCATTATACTGTTGCAGTTTGGCAAATAGCGCTTCTTGCTCAGCTTGCCATTTGGATTTGTAATCCTGATGTTGTTGTTCTACAATATCCTGGGCAATTTTAGAGGCTTTTATTTTTGAAGTATTTCCAGAAAACAATAACGGAATTTTTAATCCAAATTGATAGCCTATTAAATTTTTATTCAGCCCATCATTAGTGCCCTGAAAATACTGAAGACTCAAATCGGGCAATAAACTTTGTTTTTCTTGTTGCAAGCGCGCTTCGTAATAAGATTTGGACTGTTCAAAATAAAGTAATCCCGCGTCCTCATTTATAGTTAAAGACTGCATAGACAACTTTTGCAGAGGTTCTTCTTGAACCGTGATTTCATCTACCTGAACGATTTTCTTCAATAGTGCATTAAACATCATGACTTCTTGTTGCGATTGCCTGTAAAGCGTTTCCAATTGTTTTTGTTTCGATTGAGCAGTGATCATCTCCAAATAATTGGTTTCACCTAATTCAAAACGTCGTTTGGCGGCATGAGCGAAATTCTGATATAAACTATCTAAATACTGATAAGACCTTTCCTTGTTCTTGGCATAACTCAAATTGTAATAGGCCAAATACACCTCTCTTTTCAAAGTTTGAAGTTTGATATCACGTG
>NZ_JBDSLS010000283.1:0-10651 GCF_039916245.1 Gelidibacter sp. | reverse complement strand
GTTGCACCAATAATATTACTGGTCACAAAAGGCTGTTGGGTTACAAAGGCCAAAGACATCTGCGCTAAAGATAAATTGTGATTATAAGCAATAGCAAGGTAGCGTTTTGTTGCTTCTGTACATTGTGTACTGCTATATCTTGCAAACCTTGTAAAGAGATTCAATCTTGAATTTATGGTGTCCGTGCCCATAATATATTTTCCAGATAGCACGCCACAGCCCAATGGTGAATACGCTAAAAGTCCAATGTTTTCTCTCATGGCAATTTCTGCCATATCGCCTTCAAAACTCCGATTGAGTAAGGAATAGGCATTCTGAACGGTCAGCATTCGTGGTAAATTATGTGCTTTTGATTCTTCCAAGAAGCGCATGGTTCCCCATGCTTTTTCGTTAGAGATTCCGATATATCTGACTTTTCCCGATTTGATAATGCCATCAAAAGTGTGGAGGATTTCATTAAAGTTATCTTGCCACTGGTCATCTTCATGTTTATAATCACGAATGCCCAAAGTGTTAGTATTGCGTTCTGGCCAATGTAGTTGATACAAATCAATATAATCGGTCTTCAAGCGTTTTAAACTGTTGTTAACCGCGTCTTTTAAAGCTTCAGGACTAAAGCCATTCGTTCTGATGTGAGCGGTATAATCTCCTGTACCAGCTATTTTAGAAGCCAAAACGACCTTGTCTCTATTTCCAGATTTTTCAAACCAATTGCCAATGATGCGCTCGGTATCTGCGTAAGTTTTTGCTTCAGCAGGAACAGGGTAAAGTTCTGCCGTGTCAAAAAAATTAATGCCTCGTTCCAAGGCATAATCCATTTGTTCAAAAGCCTCGTCTTGGGTATTTTGAAGTCCCCAAGTCATAGTTCCCAAACACAGTTTGCTGACTTTTAAATTGGTGTGGGGAAGTGTGGTGTATTTCATAAGTGGTTATTTCATTTCCACGAAGGTGGAATTCTCCCTGCGAAGGCAGGGATCTTATTTGAGTTATATGTATTCAGTGGGGTAAATTTAAAAAGACCTGTCAGGTTTCAAAAACCTGACAGGTCTGAAATCAGTTAATAAAATTAATCATTCAACAATTTTGAAATTTCATCTAATTTCGGGGTTAAAATAACTTCAATTCTTCTGTTTTTAGCTTTGCCTTCGTTGGTGTCGTTTGTAGCTATTGGTGCAAATTCTCCACGGCCAGCAGCAGTTAAGTTTTCTGGATTAATGGCCGGGTTCTCTCTTAAAATTTGAACAATGGCCGTCGCACGTTTTGTTGATAAATCCCAGTTGCTGTTCATGACTCCTGTTCCCGTGTAAGGCACGTTGTCTGTATGTCCTTCAATCAAAATAGCAATGTCTGGATTTTCAGCCAATACGCTTCCTAATTGTTGTACGGCTTGTTTTCCATTCACACCCACGGCCCAACTTCCAGATTGAAACAACAATTTGTTTTCCATCGAAACGTAGACTTTTCCGTCACGTTGTTCAACCGTCAAGCCTTTGCCTTCAAAGTTGGTTAAGGCTCTTGAAATGGTATCTTTTAGTTTATTCATGGCCGCATCTTTTGAGGCGATTACGCTTTCAAGTTCGGCAATGCGGTTTGAACGCGCTTCCATGTCTTGTTTTAATTTTTGTAAACGTGCATTTTCGGCAGCGAGTGCTTGTTCCTTAGCTTCTAGTTGCGCCAATAACTCTCTATTCTTTTTAGCATTATCAGCAATGGCCGAAGAACTGTTTTGTTCTAAAGCCTGGTAGGATTGTTGTAAATTATCAAGATTGGTTTTTGCAATATCGTAATCTTTTTGAAGTTGATTGCGTTTTGCAGTGGTGTCATCGTAATCTCTTTGAAGTTGTGCTAATCTGTTCTGTGCAAGAATTAAATCTTTTTTAAGATCGGCATTATCATCAGATATTTTACGATTCTCTTTTCTTAAAGTGGCGTATTTATTTTCTAAATCAGTATAGATTTTTTTAGATACGCAAGACGTTGTTAATACAAGCGTTAATGCAATAAGGGACAATTTTTTAATCATGTTTATAGATGTTTAGGTGTTTGTTGTTAAGGTATTTGTTGTTTGGTTGTTAGTTGTTAATTTGATATTATGTGATTGCCACGAATACACGAATGCTTTTCGGCTGCCAACTGCCGACTGCTGACTGCCAACTGAAGACTGCCAACTGTCTTAATCCTCAATTTCAAGCAAAATCGGACAATGATCACTATGTATCGCATCCGAAAGGATAACGCTGCGTTTTAGTTTTTCTTGTAAAGGTGCACTCACTAATGCGTAATCCAATCGCCAGCCCTTGTTTCGTTCTCGGGAATTAGCTCTGTAGCTCCACCACGTGTAATGGTCAGGTTCCTTGTTAAAGTGTCTGAAAGAGTCTATAAACCCGTTGTTCATGAAGTTGCCAATCCAGTGGCGTTCTACAGGTAAAAAACCAGAAACGTTTGAAAGACCTTTCGGATTGTGGATGTCTATTTCTTCATGACAGATATTATAATCGCCCAAAATAATCAGATTTGGAATGTCTTTTTTTAATTCGTCTATATAATAATGAAACATATCCATATAATCAAATTTGTGCTGCAAACGGGCATCGTTGGTACCAGAGGGCAGATACAAACTCATTATAGACACGTTATCAAAATCGACTCTAATATTTCGACCTTCAAAATCCATGGAGGCAATTCCCGTCCCATATTCCACATGATTTGGCTTGGTTTTACTGAGGATGGCAACGCCACTATAGCCTTTTTTTTGAGCACTGAACCAATAATGATATGGATAGCCAGCCTCTTCAAAAACGGTGACGTCCAATTGTTCTTTCATCGCCTTAATTTCCTGCAGACAAATCACATCAGGATTGGCGCTTTTTAACCAATCGATGAAGCCTTTGTTGAGTGCTGCGCGAATACCGTTGACGTTGTAAGAGATGATTTTCATTAAGTGAGTATTAAGATGTGAGTATCAAGTACAAAGATTAAAGCTTAACAATTAATTGGACAACTGAATTCTTAATACTTTGTACTTGATACTTTATACTGTTTTCGGTGCAAACTTAAATAATACTGTACTTTTATACGATAATTTTAAAGGCATTTTAACGATAATATATTTTGGTCTTTAGAAGTTAATGTAAGAGATGAAAATTGCCGCTTCACTTGTCTTTTTTTTAATCGGTTGTTGTGTGTATGCACAGCGGCCGAGCGCCAATTATAGAACGAAAAAGATGGCTGTGAACGATTCGATTCAAATTGATTCGGTAAGCATCAATTCCAGTCAATTCAGTCTTAAGACGAAAAACGACGTCTATATTGATACCTCTTATTATAAAGTGGATTTTTCAAAAGCGCTTTTAATCTTCAAAAAACCGATCGCGACAGATTCGGTGATCATCGATTATCTCAGATATCCAAACTTCATCACGCGAAAATATTTTCAGCTCGATGATAATATTGTTGTTGATAATACGAACAATATGCAGCAATTATACAAGATGCAGCGCTCAACTTTAACGCAAATTTTTACACCTTTTGAAGGGTTAACCACGTCTGGAAGTATTTCAAGAGGCGTGACCATAGGAAATAATCAGAACTCTGTTTTGAATAGCGAACTGGATTTGCAAATTTCAGGAAAGTTGAGCGATAAAGTGTCCTTACGAGCGTCCATTCAAGATGCCAATATTCCATTGCAGGAAGGTGGTTATTCGCAACGTTTGGATGAGTTTGATCAAGTTTTTATTGAATTGTTCAGCGATAATTGGCGGATAAGAGCTGGGGATATCGATTTGCAGAATACTGATTCCTATTTTGCAGGTTTCGGTAAACGTGTCCAGGGTTTAAATGTCGATGTTGATTTAGGTAATGATGACACTAAGACACATCTTTTTGCTGCGGGTGCTTTGGTAAGGGGTCAATTTACCACCAGTCAGTTTAGAGCGCAAGAGGGCAATCAAGGTCCCTATAAATTAAGAGGGCCCAACAACGAGTTGTATGTGCTGGTTATTTCGGGAAGTGAAACGGTTTATGTGAATGGAATGCCAATAAAAAGAGGCGAAAATCAAGATTATATCATCGATTATAATGCTGGCGAAATTATTTTCAATGCCACTTTTCCGATGACTTCTGAAATGCGAATTACGGTAGATTACCAATTCAGTGAACGCAATTTTTCACGATTTACAACATTTGGTGGCGGAAGTGTTGAAACCGAAAAGTTCAAGATTGGTGCTTCGGTCTATTCGGAAGTCGATTCTAAAAATCAACCCTTACAACAGAATTTATCGCCTGAACAGGTCCAAATTCTGGCCAATGCTGGTGATGACCAATCCCTAATGGTAGCTCCATCTGGTTCACCTGAGCCCTATAATGAGAATCGTATTTTATATAAAAAAGAAGTGATTGGCGGTGTCGAAGTTTATGTGTTTTCAAGTAATCCGCAAGATGAATTGTACAGTGTTAAATTCCGACGGGTCGGCAATAATCAAGGCGATTATGTGCTGATCAATACCAATGCGGTTTCTAATATTTATGAATATGTATCGCCTATTTCTGGCCTGCCTCAAGGCAATTATGCCGCGATTGTACAATTGATTGCACCAACAAAATTGCAAGTTGCCGTGGTTAATGGTAACTATAAACCCACTGAACGCACCGACATTTACTTTGAAGCGGCGGGAAGTAAAAATGACTTGAATCTCTTTTCTAATTTGGATGATAACAACAACGATGGATTTGCGGGAAAACTTCGTGTACGACAAGATGTGATTAAAAAGGACAGCCTTTGGAATATGTCCGCCATTCTTGATGCCGATATGATTCAACAGAATTTTAAAAGTATTCAACGCTTGTATTATGCTGAGTTTAATCGGGATTGGAATTTAGAAATGCCTCTGGGAAATCAAAATTTGCTGACTGCTGGTCTTGATCTTTTCCATCCAAAGCATGGCATCGCCAGTTATAAATTTGAGCATCTTAATTATTCTGAAAATTTTAATGGCAATCGTCATAGTGCATTTGCCAGTTTGAAATTTGATCAATGGCAGGTGTTTTCAAATTCTAGTGTGTTGCGTAGTGAAAGTGATCTTTCAGAATCGACATTTTTAAGAACGTTCAATAGATTTACATATAACTTCAAGAATCAATGGTTGGGCACAAAGTTAGCGGCCGAGGATAATGAGCAACGTGAAATATTCACCAATCAATTGACCGCCTTGAGCCAACGATTTAAATCGGCGGAAGTGTTTTACGGAATGGGCGATAGCACCAAAGTTTTTGCGGAAGTGGGCTATAGACATCGTGTGAATGACAGTCTTCGCATGAATCGTGTGGAAAAAGTGAGTAGTTCAAATACCTATTATCTCAAGTCCAAGCTCATTCAGAATACGGCTACAAATTTGGGTGTTTATATCAATTATCGCAGCTTAAAAGCGGTGGATGCCGCCATTGAGGATGAGCACTCCTTGAATTCAAGAATGACCTTTAATCAGCAATTGTTTAATCAAATTGTGCAATGGAATACCGTTTTTGAAACCAATTCGGGAAGTTTGCCGCAGCAAGATTTTACCTATGTCAAAGTAGAACCTGGCCAAGGTTCCTACAGTTGGATAGATTATAATAACAACGGCATTCAGGAATTGGATGAATTTGAAATCGCGCAATTTCAAGATCAAGGAGAATATATACGGGTGTTATTGCCCAACCAAGTATTTATTCAAACACATCAAAATAGGTTGAGTCAAACGGTAACCATCAATCCGCAGCAATGGGCGGTAAGCGATAGTAACGCCGAGAAGTTCTGGTCGCATTTTTACAATCAGACGTCGTATTTAGTAGATCGAAAAATTAAAAGAGAAAATAATGCCTTTGATTTGAATCCGTTTGCGGGGAACGATGAAAATCAGTTGGCACTGAACAAAAACGTTCGGAATGTTCTGTTTTTCAATAGAGGCAAACAATATTTTACAACCTCCTACACATTTTTGGCCAACACGGCGAAAACCTTGCTTTCCATCGGATTTCAAGAGAGTAAGCTCAAAAGCCATCAGGTTAATTTTAATCACAAATTTGCCGAAAGTTGGCTCTTGAATTTAAAAACCAGTTTAGAAGAAAACGAAAGTTTAAGCGAGAATTTTGCATCGCGAAATTTCTTGATTGATGAAACGCGCTTGCAGCCTAAAGTGTCGTATTTATTAAATGAAAACGCCCGTTTTGATGTGTTTTATCAATACACGTCCAAAGACAATACCATCGGTAATATGGAAGCCTTGCTTCAGAATAATATTGGGATTTCCTTTACCTATAACAAAGCTCAAAAAGTGGGGCTTACAGGCGAGATCAATTTTTTTGACAACACTTTTGAAGGCAACGCAAATACCCCGGTATCCTATCAAATGTTAGAAGGACTACAACCAGGGAATAATTTTACTTGGACTTTATTGGCACAACGGAAGTTGACAGCTTTTTTGGATTTAAACCTCAATTACTTCGGACGAAAAACAGAAACATCGAAAACAATTCATATCGGAACCATTCAGTTGAAGGCTTATTTTTAGTGTATGATGCACATCATATTATACGTCAATTTTTTTATGTAGATTTGCTTTTGTTATGTCAAAACTAGTTGCCGTATTATATGCTTCCCTGATTCTTTTTCAAAGTTTGAACATTAGCTTTGAAGACGTTTCAAAATTTAGCGTGCTATTGGAACATGCTTCCTATCATAAAGATACTTATGGGGATTCCTTTTTTGATTTTCTTGCTGAACATTACGGCGAAGCTTCTTTAGGATATGGGATTGATCATTCTGAGCATAAGGATTTACCCTTCAAAAATGACAGTAAAACCTGTTGTCATGTGAATTCTTCTTTTACACTTCAAACCATTGATTTTGTAAGATCTTACACCTCTTTTGTTGAAATTCCTTTTAATTTCTTTTACAAGGAATCAACGTCTTCCTTTGTGAAACCGTCTGTGTTTCAGCCCCCTCGATTCGCATAATTCGTTTTAGATTAAGTTATTTTAAATAAGCTGTTTATCGATGGCTTATAACGCTTTATGTATGAATTATGTTAGGACATATTATTAAATTTAGTTTAAAGAATAAGCTAATTATTCTATTATTTATGGGATTTATCATTGGTTTCGGAATTTTTTCCTTGACTAAAATCCCCATTGGAGCCGTTCCAGATATTACCAATAACCAAGTGCAGGTTATTACCACCTCGCGCAATTTGTCCACACAAGATGTGGAGCAGTTTATTACCTATCCTGTGGAATTGGAAATGGCCAATTTACCGGGAGTTATTGAGATCCGCTCGACTTCAAAATTTGGACTTTCTATTGTGACCGTTGTGTTTGAAGATGACATGGGGACTTATCTGCCACGCCAATTAATTGCCGAAAAGATTAGTTCTGCTTCCGAAAAAATTCCCGAAGGTTTTGGAAGGCCAGAAATGGGTCCTATTACTACGGGTCTGGGCGAAATCTACCAGTATATTCTGGATGTAAAACCGGGTTATGAAGACCGGTATAGCATTACTGAGTTGCGCACCATCCAAGATTGGATCGTAAAACGTCAATTGTCGGGAATTCCTGGCGTCGTTGAGGTTAATACATGGGGCGGTTTTTTAAAGGAATACGAGGTCGCCATCAATCCGCAGCAATTGAATGCCATGAATATTTCGATTTCAGAAATTTATGACGCTTTGGAAAAAAACAACAGTGTCGCTGGCGGTGGGTACATTGAGAAAAATAATCAGGCCTTTTTTATTCGAGGCGAAGGTTTGGTAGCGTCACTTCAAGATATTGAAAATATCGTCGTTAAAAATGATGGCGTTCCTATCTATGTCAAGGACATTGCTAAAGTTGGTTTTGGACATGCCACACGTTTCGGTGCCATTACCGGAAATGGAGAAGGGGAGAAAGTGATGGGGCAAATCATGATGATCAAGGATGGAGACTCCAAGAAAATCATTGAGGCTGTTAAGGATCGGGTCGCTGCCATTGAGCAAAGTTTGCCAGAAGGGGTTTATATCAATGCCTTTTTAGAGCGAACAGAGCTTATTGATAAGACCACATTTACAGTGGCAGAAAATCTCGTTTTGGGGTCATTGATTGTCATTTTTGTGGTGGTTTTATTATTGGGTAACTGGCGTTCAGGCTTGGTGGTCGCTTCGGTAATTCCATTGAGTTTGCTGTTTGCTATTTCAATGATGAATGTGTTTGGCGTGGATGCCAATTTAATGAGTCTCGGTGCTATTGATTTCGGAATTATCATTGATGGCTCGGTCATTATTGTGGAGTTTATCGCCTTTCAGATCGTGAAGCAAAGTGGTAAAATTCAGGGGCTGTCAAAGGCGGATCAGCGTTCTGAAATAGATCGGATTACTTTAAAAAGTGCTTCCAAAATGATGAATTCGGCCATTTTTGGACAATTGATCATTCTAATCGTTTTTATTCCGATCCTGTCTTTGAGCGGTGTAGAGGGTAAGATGTTCCGACCTATGGCGATGACGTTTAGTTTTGCACTCGTAGGTGCGATGATCTTTTGTTTGACCTATGTTCCGGTGGTATCGTCTCTATTTTTAAAAACAGGAAAACAAAAGGATTCCAATATTTCAGTTCGGTTAATGCGATTTTTAAATAGGCAATACCGTCCAATAATTAATTGGGCATTTTTGAATACACGGATTGTTGTCGGATCATCAGTACTATTATTGATCTTAAGTGGTTGGGTTTTTAGTCGAATGGGAGGCGAATTTGTACCTACGCTTGATGAAGGCGATTTTGTAATTCAACCCGTCTTAAAAACAGGAACATCCTTGAGTAAAACCATTGAGGTCACGACTAAAATTGAACAAATATTATTGGAAAACTTTCCTGAGGTAGATCAAGTGGTCACGCGAATAGGTGCTGCTGAAGTGCCAACCGATCCCATGTCCATGGAAGAAAGTGACGTGATCATTACTTTAAAACCGAAAAAAGAATGGACTTCTGCCAGTTCAAAAAACGAATTGGCCGATAAGTTTGAAGAAGCTTTGAAAGTCATTCCAGGATTGGAAGTGGAGTTTACGCAACCAATTGAAATGCGTTTTAATGAATTGATTACAGGTGTTCGAGCAGATTTGGCCATCAAGATTTTTGGGGATGATTTATCGGTTTTAGCACATAAGGCAGATGAAATTAAAAATTTGATCCAACATGTAGAAGGTGCTTCAGATATTATTGTTGAAAAAGTAGATGGGTTACCGCAAATGAGTGTCAAATTCAACCGCGCAAAAATTGCAAGATATGGTCTTAATATTTACGATCTGAATCAATTGATTTCCACAGGTTTTGCTGGTGGCACCGTCGGTAGTGTTTTTGAAGGTGAACGTCGATTCGATTTGGTTGTTCGACTCGAGGAATCCAAACGCAAGAATATTGAACATCTTCAAAATTTATATGTTGATGTGCCTAACGGCGGTAAAATTCCTTTAAGTGAATTGGCTGAGATTACTTACACCACAGGGCCTGCGCAAATATCGCGCGATGATACTAAGCGGCGTATCGTGGTTGGCGTCAATGTTAGAAATCGAGATTTACAATCGGTGGTTGATGAAGTACAAACGATTATTGATAGTAAACTAAAGTTGCCAACTGGCTACACGATAACCTATGGCGGACAGTTTGAAAACTTGCAAAGTGCCAAAGCACGATTGATGATTGCTGTTCCTGTGGCGTTAGTACTCATCTTTATCTTGCTCTACTTCGCCTTCCATTCCGTTAAGGATGCTTTGTTGATTTACTCTGCCATTCCTTTATCTGCAGTGGGGGGAATTCTATTTTTATGGATGAGAGATTTGCCGTTCAGTATTTCGGCAGGAGTAGGTTTTATTGCGCTTTTCGGAATCGCCGTCCTCAACGGAATTGTATTAATCGAACATTTTAAGGAGCTTAAAAGCCAGGGTGTTACTGATATTGAAGAACGCATCAAACGTGCTACACAAGAGCGTTTAAGACCGGTATTGCTTACGGCATCTGCTGCGGCCTTAGGATTTTTACCGATGGCTATCTCTACCAATGCTGGTGCAGAAGTACAGCGACCATTGGCTACTGTGGTTATTGGTGGCTTAATCAGTGCGACAATTTTAACACTGGTGGTCTTACCAGTGTTATATGCTTGGGTAGAAAAGAAAAAGGAACTAAAAATGAATAAAACAGGACTTTTAATAGTGGTTTTTTTAATGCTGACCTTTAATTTGAGTGCTCAGGAAAAACCGATGACGATTGAAGAGACGATTAATCTGGCGATTGAAAATAATTATGGATTAAAAGCGTCTGCATTACAAATCGAGGAAGCGGATGCGTTGGTCGGAAGTGCGTTCAGTTTTGATAAAACCTCTGTGTATTACCATTATGACCAAAATAATCTCGCCGTTAATAATCTCCCTCTAAAAGTGTTTGGCGTCACTCAAGATTTTAAATTTCCAACGGTGTATTTTGCTGATAAAAAAGTGAATCGGGCGCAAGTGAACTTACAAGAATCTGCACGTGATATCAAACTTCAAACTTTGAAAAGAGAGGTGTATTTGGCCTATTACAATTTGAGTTATGCCAAGAACAAGGAAAGGTCTTATCAGTATTTAGATAGTTTATATCAGAATTTCGCTCATGC
>NZ_JBDSLS010000282.1:0-8621 GCF_039916245.1 Gelidibacter sp. | reverse complement strand
CCATTACGGAAGACATTCTTAAATTGATTACTTTTGTAAAAATTTTAAAATCAAGAAAATGGCAAATGTTAGAGACCTAAAAAAAGATATTAACTATGTTTTAGGAGATATTATTGAAGCGGCTTATATTTCGAATTACGCAAATTCTGGTAAAAACGCAGAAAAAAGCGAAGCGATTGTTGAAGAAGCCATCAACACGTTTGATGAATTGATTGCAAAAGTCAATGATAGAAGTGTTGAAAACAAAAAAGCACACTTTAAAGCTGTTAATGCTGAGTTAGAAACAAGAGGTCATGCGTTGATCGAAAAAATCAATGCATTAGTTTAATTTTTTTTCAAAAGATTTGCAAATATGGTTTTCAATACTATATTTGCAGTCTCTTAGGCCGATGTAGCTCAGCTGGCTAGAGCAGCTGATTTGTAATCAGCAGGTCGTGGGTTCGAGTCCCTCTATCGGCTCAATTTAAAGCCTCTCTTTTTGAGAGGCTTTTGTATTTTTCAGGAAGTTTGATTGAAGTATGTTTCGGTTTTTTTAAACGCAAGGAGCGCAAAGTTTTTTCGCAAAGGTCGCTAAGGAATTCTATCCTTTCGCGAACCTGAGCTTTGACTTTGCGTCATGGTGGTTAAACTCCTTCTAATAGTTATTGAAAATTCTTTTGTTTTTTTAAACGCAAGGAGCGCGAAGGTTTTTCGCAAAGGGCGCTAAGGGTTGTTCTGACAATAAGTTGGTTCAAAGAATATATTTGTTATCAACCAGGAAAATAATCAGCTGTCCTTTGTTTTAAAGATCGATTAAAATCAGTGGAAATCTGCTTCATCAGCGTCATCCGCGTTCCATCATTTGGAATTTGGAATTTTTATTTTGAAGATTTATGACTATTCATTCTTGTCCTTCTTTTTTAACCATCCAAAAATTCCGCCGCCTTTCTTGT
The DNA here is from genome assembly GCF_039916245.1 of Gelidibacter sp. Lineage (GTDB taxonomy): Bacteria > Bacteroidota > Bacteroidia > Flavobacteriales > Flavobacteriaceae > Gelidibacter. The sequence goes on along the minus strand of NZ_JBDSLS010000282.1, from coordinate 7,689 downwards.
GCTTCTTTTCTTTCTTTTCAAATTTTCGTTCGTCTTTATTATTGCCAAACAAACGTTTGAAAAAGCCATCTTCTTTTGTAGGATCACAAGTTAAAGCGTTTAATACCGCTTCCGAAGGCGTTTCAAAAGAAGCCTTGGTAATCTTATTGTATCTCGGATCCGCGTTTAATTTTTGGATATATTTGGCAAAAATGGGAAGTGCTGAATTAGCGCCCTGTCCAATTCCTGTGGAACTAAAACCAATTTGTTGATTGTCATTTCCTACCCAAGTTACCGTAACTAATTTTGGCATAATCCCCACAAACCAGCCGTCTTTATTGTCTTGCGTCGTTCCAGTTTTTCCGGCAATGGCATTATTCAATTGATAAGTTGATCGTAATCTTGATGCTGTACCTTCGTTGGCCGTAGCTTTTAAAAACTCGAGTATCACTTGTCGTGTGTCATCACTAAACGCCATATCAGTTTTGGATTGCTCAGGATAAAGATCTTCATAAGAAGCAATAACGTTCCCATCTTTATCTTCGATTTTCGTAATGAAAACTGGATTTGAAGGCTTGCTGTCATTCACGTAGGACGTGTAAGCTTTTGCTAACTCTAAAACGGTTAGATTAGAGGAACCTAAAGCAATAGAGGGAACGGCTTCCAATTTGCTTTTGATGCCCATGTTTTGGGCCTGTGTGATCACTTTATCAATACCCGTTTCATAAAGTACCTTTACGGCAATGGTATTTATTGAGTTGCTCAATGCGTTTTGAAGCGAATAGTTTAAATCTTCATCCTCAAAAGTGCCGGAATTGGTAGGACGCCAATTATTGACATCGCTATAAGTAATGGCTTTTAGTGGAAAGTATGCACATGGATCCATGCCGTTTTCCAAAGCAGCGGTATAAACAATAGGTTTAAATGTGGAACCTACCTGACGTTTGCTCTGCACAATATGGTCAAATTGAAAAAAGCCGTAATCAATACCGCCTACATAAGCTTTTATCGCGCCATTGGAAGGATCTAAAGAGACTAAGCCAGCATTCAAAAATTTGGAGAAATATTCCAAACTATCTAAGGTGGACATAGATTTGACGGAGGTTTCATCCCACGAAAATAAATCGGTTTGATGTTTTATTTTTAGGGTGTCTTCAATGGCTTTATCATTTAATCCTTGCGCTTTTAGTCTTTTATAGACTTTTAAACGTTTTTTAGCAGCTTCAAATGCCGACTTTCCTTTGAGCCAAGGTGCATTCTGTCCATAAGCTTTTTCAAACTGTCGTTGCAAATCCGTCATATGCTCTTTCATGGCGGCCTCTGCGTAGCGTTGCATGGTGTTGTCTAAAGTGGTATGGATTTTTAAACCGTCATGATAAATGTTATACATTTCTCCATCTGGTTTCAAGTACTTTTTTTGCTTTAGCAAGCTATCCAATTGCTTTTTAATCTGTGCTCTGAAATATGGCGCTAAACCCTCATTTGGTGCATAGTTTTGATAGTTCACAACAATACTGTCCGTTTTGGCTTTGTTAGCTTGGACTTCCGAGAGATAGCCATATTTTTCCATCTGATTAATGACCACATTTTTTCTGAGATGTGATTTTTCAGGATAACGACGTGGATTGTAACTCGTATTCGCCTTTAGTGAGCCTATCAAGGTAGCCGATTGCACCAAGGTCAAATCTTTGGTATGCGAATCAAAAAACTTTATGGCAGCACTTTCAATGCCGTAAGTGTTATCGGGAAAAGGAACCGTATTGAGATAGAGGGTAAGGATTTCTTCTTTTGAATATAGTTTTTCAATGCGTTTGGCGACGATGCTTTCTTTAATTTTATTGACCACAAGTCCAATAGTACCATGGTTTTGTCGTCCGAAGAGATTTTTGGCCAATTGCAAAGTAATCGTACTGCCACCCCCAGAAGAATCATCAGACAATAAAATGCTTTTGAAAAATACCCGAAGCAAACTTTTATTGTCGATGCCATTGTGCCCATAAAATCGCGCATCTTCTGTAGCAACTAAAGCATCAATTAAATGTTGGGGAAAATCAGAATATGTGATGGATTGCCGGTCGTAAACATAAATTTTTCCAATCAAATTATTATTGGCATCCAGAACCTGTGTGGCCTGACTTTGTTTAAGGAGCGTGAGTTGTTCTGAATCAGGAATTTTTCCCCAGAGACCAATGTAAATGCTGCTATAAAAACAAATAAAAAGGGCTAAGAGAATGCCTAAGCCGTAGCTCATTCTTTTAGCCCATTTGAGAAGTTTAACTTTGTTGATGTTCATTCTTTTTAAAATGTCTGTACAAAGTAACGGTTATCCTTGATAAGTATTTCAATTTATTAAATGAGAATTGCATCTCACAATTCTAAAAATGAAACTCTTATTCTTTTTTGCGTTCATCAATCAGCTCCTGCAATTGCTTGCCGTATTTGGAAGCTTTAATTTCCGGAGTCAACGATTTAACGATAGTATCTAAATATTTGATGTTTGCATCTGGGATTTCTGATATTGCCAAATAAGGAGCAATCTCATTATCTTTATTGTTAATAGCAAAGTTGATGGTGTACAAATATCTTCTGATAATCAAATTATTATGAGCCTTTAAACTTGAATCTATTTGAAGAGAGTCTTGACTTTGGTGCGCTACTAGGTTATCCTTGATAAGATCCAGATTTTTATCCTTAAACTTGGACATGATCGCCTTGTATTCTTCTAATTTTTCTTGTTGTTTGGAGCCGGTAATTTTTGCATCCACAAAGAAGTTTTTCAACGTGGTGTGGATTTCTGTAATGCCTTTATCTGCAAAAAAAGGAATCAATCCACTATCTTCTCCTTGTTTATCGAGCTTTAGATAAAGTACTTCTGGGCCATCTAAATATGCGTGAAGTTCAAATTGCGAATCGCCAGTGATCTTTAAGGAGTCTATTGAAACCAATAAAGTGTCTTCAACCTTTTGGAGATAAACCGTTCCTTTTTTTAAATCTTTGATAGTGCCTTTAAGGGTGAAATTTGATTTGTCTTTAGCACAAGACGAAACAATAAGTAAACTGAGGATAAACGCTATTCTTTTCATTGAAATTTTTAAATTTTTGGTGGGCAAATATCTTATAATAATCGATTAAAAACTAACCTGCGGCAACTATTCTCATGAGTTCTGCACATAAAAGTGCGCCATAAGTTCCGATGACATAACCAAAGACGGCCAGGAGTGCGCCAACTGATGCCAATGACGGATGGAATGCAGCGGCTACAACAGGAGCGGAGGCGGCTCCACCTACGTTTGCTTGACTTCCAACGGCCAAGAAAAAATAGGGCGCTTTAATCAGTTTAGCAACAATGATGAGAAGAATGGCGTGAATAACCATCCACACCAAACCAATTAAAATAAGTCCCGGATTTTCGAACATCTTGCCCAAATCCATTTTCATTCCAATGGTCGCCACAAGAATGTAAATGAAGACGCTACCAATTTTACTGGCACCGGCACCTTCATAATTTTTCGCTTTTGTGAAGGATAATAGGATGCCGATTAAAGTCGCAATTGAAATCAACCAAAAGAATTGGCTTCCAAAGGAGGATAGCGCACTTCGAGTATCACTTACGGCTTCAAAATTATCAGACAGATAGGTCGAAATAACATCTGCGCCATAATGGGCAATACCAACGGCAACAAAGGCAAAGGTCAAAATCATCATGATATCTGTTAACGACGGAACACGAATGATTTTTTCACTAAAACTTTGTACTTTTTCTTGCAATTCATTGATGGCAGTGTTATCGGCTTTTAGCCATTTATCTATTTTCGCACGTTTTCCAATGCCTAATAAAAGGACCGCCATCCAAATGTTGGCCACCACAATATCAACCAATACCATACCGCCATAAAGTTCTTGGTTAAAACCATAAATCTCCAACATGGCTGCTTGATTGGCACCGCCACCAATCCAACTTCCTGCCAAAGTGGCCAATCCTCTCCATACGGCATCAAATCCGGCACCTCCAACAGTTTCAGGAGAAAAGGTGGAAATGATCAAAATGGCAATTGGTCCTCCAATGATAATCCCCGCAGTTCCTGTGAAAAACATGACTAAAGCTTTCCAACCGAGATTGAAAACCGCTTTTAAATCAATGCTAATGGTCAATAAAACTAAGGAAGCTGGCAAAAGATAACGACTGGAGATATAATAGGTTTCTGAAACATCTGCAGAAATCAATCCGAGCGAGTTAAAAATAGCCGGAATCATATAGCACATTAAAAGTCCTGGAACGTACTTGTAGAATTTTGGCCAAAAACCGTCTTTTTTTGATTCTGTATAAAACACAAACCCTAGCGCTAGCATTAATATTCCGAAGACGATGGCGTCATTTTTAAAAAAAACAAATTGATTAACGGTTGATGAGTGCACTTTTGGGGTTACAGATAGCACTTCTGCCTGGTTATAGAAATTTGTTTCCTTGACAGAAATCAAATTCACTTCTGAAAACCGATTGGTGGTATTTAATTTTAAATCAAAGAGCTTTTCCTTTTTGGAAATTGTAATAGGTGCTTCACTTCTATAGCCAATGGTATAAATTGAGCCGCTTGAAGAAAATTCCAAAGCGCCCTTTGAAAATTTTTTGTTCAGGATGACTTGATTAATAATCAGCGAAGGATCAACAGTAGAAAGTTTGATCTGAAAACTGTTAAAGCTTATGGAATCAATGGTTACAGGAATGTCAAAACTTTCTGAATAATTGTCGTTTGCGTTATCAATGATTAAGGTTTGAGCATATATGGAACCAGAAGTCCCGATAATTAATCCTAAAAAAAGTAAAATTTTACAAAAATTGGTCATGGTTAGTTAGTTTGAGCCGCAAAATAGGAATAATAATTTTGTTGTCAAATTTAATTTTGGCACGGAATTTGGATATAGTACAGTGTAAATAATTATGCTCTACATTACAAAAAGGGAGTAGTTAACCTTTAGAGAAGTTAATATTACATTTTGGTTGGTTAGTTAGTAAAAGGGCATCTCGATTTCGAGATGCTTTTTTTATGACCATACGTGACGGTTTACTTTTTTATGAAATCGACGATATCTTTCACCAATTCTTCGGAGATTTTCCCATTGTGATCATTGTAGGATTTTGCGTTTTCTTGAGCGTCACCTTCAATAATGAACATGACATGGTTCATCTTTTCAATCAGTTTTAATTCTGATTTTTGATTGGCCTTCTGAAGTAACTCCGCTTCGGCGGTTTCTACTTGTAAATCTTTGGTGCCATTTATGATGAGAACGGGGATTTTTAAGTCTTTTATGACCACTGAAGGATCATATTTCATCCAACTCGTCATAAACTTTTGAACGCTAAGGTCGAATACCGAAGCCAAAGCAGGAGGGAAGTCCGTGGTTGTTTGTCCAGATCTTAAAATGTCAAACACTCTTTTGGTATCTTCAGTAAACATAGGGGCTGTTTTTTGAACCTGATCAATTACGACCGCATCGATGGGTTGACCAGCTCCTGCCAATGAAATAAGACCATCAACATGCTCTTGTGCAGCGAGCATACCTATTAAGCTTCCTTGACCGTGACCGATAATGTAGATATTTTTAAATTCTTTTTTTGTTTTGAAATACTTCACGACATCCATAGCGTCGACTACGAAATCATCAAACTTTATCTTCGGATCAAGGGAATTCATTTTGATCTGTTTTACTATGCGTTTATCGTATCTGAACGTCGCGATGCCATTGTTGGCAAGTTGTAGGGCCAGTTTTTTGAGATTGTTGGTTTTTTGGAAGTTCTGGTTTCCGTCCCGGTCTGTCGGACCAGAGTCCCCGATAATTATGGCCAGTTGATCTGAACCTGAATTTGGAAAGATTAAACTTCCGTCAATCCAATTTGAAATCCTTATATCAGTTTCAGAAAAAGTTTGTGGTTGGCTGAATGATAAAGAACTGATGAGACTAAATAAAAGAATTAAGTTTTTCATAGCGTGAATATTTATCTAAACGAAGATACTGAGAGTAATTTAATTTGAAAGGATAACGTTCAATTATCAAAAATATGATGAATAAATGAAGATTTTCTCAATGAGTTGAGCTTGCGCTTTGTCGTTAAAACGGGTCTTTTAGTCGATAAATGTTAAATTTAAATGCATTTCATCGATTTAATATGTGTTTTGACAGATAGTCTCATTATTTGTCTTACATTTGAAGTGTACTGAAATTAACGTTTTAGTGCAATGGATTAATTAATTAATATTTGCATATGTTGTTGACTTAGTGACCCTAATCTACGCAATGTATTAAACGCAAATTAGAAGAACCGAGGTTGAGGGACCTCGGTTCTTTCTTTTTTATAAAGTCCTGAAAGTTAAATTGATTCTTTCGTTGACGTGTGTTTTTGTTTTTGGGATTTGATGTAACCAAAAATGCTGCATTTCTCCTTTCATGATCAGTAAACTGCCATGTTCTAAATTGAGTTTGTGGCTTTCTTCTTTAATCGTCCGGTGTTTAAAATGAAATACTCTGGTCGCTCCAAAACTTAGCGAAGCGATGACTGGATTTATTCCCAAGGCTTTTTCATTATCGGCATGCCAACCGTTACTATCATTTCCATTTCTATATAAATTCAGTAACACGGTAGTAAATTCATGTTGACATATCTTCTGCACATCAATTTTGATTTGATGAATTTCGGATGTGAATGGTTTTGGTGTCATCGTAATGTTAGAATAGCTATAAGGTTTTGCATTGATTGCAAATAGAGCTGTCAATCGGGGTTGAGGATGGGTTTTTCCAAAGATTTTGATGTCGTCTTGCTGCCACGGAATGTTATTCTTTAAATGTTCTAAATAAACATCTGCCTTTTTTTGATCATAAAAATTCGGGATATAAATCAATTCGGCATTTGGGAGTTGGAAATGCCTTTTATCTGAGGAAAATAAGTCCATGCTATAAATTTTATCTAAATTAGCACAACTATGAGGAAAAACAAAGGATTGCTTTTAGTGCTGATTGTTTTGGGATTCGCATTTGCCAAAACTCCAACGTCTCAATTGGCTGAAGGATTTGTATACGCACAAGACGAGATTCCCGATTTGGATGTACAATTGCGCTATTTTACAGATAATAATTTTGTAGGAATGCCCATCGAAGGTTATAAGTCTAATAGATTGATTCTTACAAAGGAAGCGGCAGAAGGTTTAAAAAAGGTGCAAGAGGATCTTCGAAGCCAAAATCTGTGCTTACAAGTTTACGATGGTTACAGGCCACAACGTGCTGTGGATCATTTTGTCAGATGGGCTAAAGATTTAGGAGACACCATTAACAAGCATAAATTTTATCCTGAAGTAGAAAAGCAATTTTTGTTTAGCGATGGTTATATCGCGTCAAAATCTGGACATAGCAGAGGCAGTACCATCGATTTGGGCATTATAGATGCGAATACTGGTGAACCTTTAGATATGGGAGGTTTTTTTGATTTTTTTGGAGAAAAATCATGGACGGACAATCCCGATATCACTGAAATTCAAAAACAAAACCGTGCAATTCTACGTTCTGCCATGGAAAAGCACAATTTCAGAAACTATGAAAAAGAATGGTGGCATTATACCTTAAGATGGGAACCATTTCCTGATACTTATTTTGATTTCTTGGTAGAGTAAATGTTTTTTAATTTTAACTAGAAACTAGAAACTAGAAACTAGAAACTAG